>JBBSDI010000319.1:0-4290 GCA_038249585.1 Lysobacterales bacterium
ATCGGCGCGCTCAATGGCATCGCGTGGTGGGCGGTGATGCTGTTCGTGTTCATCGCCGGGGTGGAACTGGACGTGCATGAGGCGTGGCGCGACCGCCGCGAGACCGGAATTACCGCAGGCCTCGCGCTGATCACACCACTGCTGCTGGGCATGGGCGCGGCAATGATCCTGCTGTCCTGGCGCGACGGCTGGATGGGACCTCAGGCACACGAATGGCAGTTCGTGGCCGGCATCGGCATGGCCTGCGCGGTGACCGCGCTGCCGATCCTGATCCTGTTCATGGAAAAGCTCGACATCCTGCGCCGGCGGCTCGGCCAGCGCGTGCTGCGCTATGCCAGCATCGACGATGTCGCGATCTGGGCGGTGCTCGCGCTGATCCTGCTCGACTGGACGCGCGTCGGACGGCAGGCGGCATTCCTGCTCGGTTTCGCGATCCTCGCGCTGGGATTCCGCGCGCTGATGCAGCGCCTGCCCGAGCGCGACCGCTGGTACGTCAGCCTGATCTGGCTTGCGGTGGTGGGTCTGGCGGCCGACTGGGCCGGCCTGCACTACATGGTCGGCGCCTTCCTCGCCGGCGTGGTGGTCGACAGCCACTGGTTCGACCGCGGCAAGCTGGACAATCTGCGCCACCACGTGCTGCTGGTGATCATGCCGGTGTTTTTCCTGTCCACCGGCCTGCGCACCAACTGGGAGATGGGTGGTGCCACCGTGTTCATCGCTGCCGGCGTACTGCTGCTCGCCGCAGTCGCCGGTAAACTGCTCGGCGTGCGCATCGCCGGCCGCCTGCTCGGCTGGACACCGGGCGAGGCCAGCGTCATCGGCTGGCTGCTGCAGACCAAGGCCCTGATCATGATCATCTTCGCCAACATCCTGCTCGACAAGCAGATCATCAGCAGCGAGACCTTTACCGCGCTGCTGCTGATGGCGGTGGCGAGCACGATGCTGACGATTCCGATGGTGACGCCGCAGCTTGCGCGGCTGTCGGGGTCAGCAGCGAAAGCGCCGTAGGGCACCCGCACCGACGCGCACACTGCAGCTGCATTGTGCAGGAGCGCACCCTGTGCGCGACCGACCCAGCCGCATCGCACCGTGCCTCCGAGCGTTGCGGTCGCGCGCTCGGCGCGCTCCTGCGAATCATCGATGTCCTCGAACTTGTGCAGGAGCGCACCCTGTGCGCGACCGACCCATCCAAGTCGCACCGTGCCACCCATCGTTGCGGTCGCGCGCGCAGTGCGCTTCTACAGTTCAGAATCCAGCTCGGTGCGCAAAAAAAAGCCCCTGCCAACGCGCGGTCGGCAGGGGCCTGGGTTACGCAGCAGCGATCAGAATTTGTAGGTTACGCCGAGCAGGTACTGGCGGCCGTACTTTTCGAAGCGCTGGGTCAGGCCGGTTTCGCGGAAGTACTGGCGATACGGTTCATCGGTAGCGTTGTTGACCTGCAGAAGGATCGTGGTGCCGTCGAAGGTCCCGCCATCGAACGAGTACCCGATCTGCGCGTCGACCACCGTCTCGCCGTCGATGTACACCCTCGCGCGGTCGGCACCAAAGCCCTGGATCTCGCCGAGGAAATCGCTGCGCTTGCGACTGCTGAAGCGCGCCTGGAATCCCCGGTCCTCGTAGTAAAGGCTCAGGTTGGTGACGCCTTCCGATAGCCCAGGCAGCGGTTCGTCGGGGCCGTCCGGACCCTGCAGCTTCACACCGCTCCTGGTGCGCGAGTAGTTGCCTACGAATCCGAAGCCCTCCAGTGCATCGACGAAAAGGTCGAAAGGCACCGACAGCGACAGCTCGAAGCCCTTGATGCTACCGCCCTGCCCGTTCGCCGGGCTGTTGAACCGCCCCACGGTGCGAGGAGTCGGCCCGGTGTACCCGGTGGGCACCGGAAGACCACTGGCGTCGAATTCGCCGGGTTGATTGAAGATGTAGGAGTTCAGGTCTTTGTAGAAGTACGCGATGCTGAAGTAACCGCGTTCGGCAAAGTACTTCTCCCAGGACACATCGACCGCATTGGCGCGAAATGGCTCCAACTCAGGATTGCCACCGTCGCGCGTCCACAGGCCGATGTTCTGGCCGGTCAGCGCAAGTCCCGTGTTGTTGTTCGCCCGCAGATCGTCAAGACGCGGGCGCGCCTGCTGCTTGCCGACACCAAAGCGGATCAGATTCTCGGCCGGCAACTCGAAGGTCAGGTTCAAACTCGGCAGGTAGTCGGTGTAAGTGGCGCCACCGGAGAATGGGATCGGATTTGCCGCGTTGCCCTGCAGTACCGAGAACCCGTCCGATTCCTGATCGGAACGTATCGCCTGCACCCCCAGATTGCCACGCACCGGAATCGAACCCAGCTCGGTACTGATGTTCAGCTGCGCGAAGGCGGTGGTGATGGCCTCGCTGACTTGCCACTGCTTGTTGATGATGTCCGAATTCGCGACGTTGGGGCGCTCACGGTAGTACTGCCGCAACACGTCATTGATGCGATAGCTGATCGTGCCGGGTATGCCCACGTGACCCAGATCGACCGGGCTGATCAGGAACCGCGGATCGATCGCCACTGGCGCGCGATTGTTCAGCAGGTCGAGAAAGGCCTCCGGCACCGCGCGCTGCTTCTTGCGATCGGAATAGTTGATTCCGAAATCGACGCTGCTGAACGGGCCATCGACGAAGCTGCGCTTGATCTCACCGCGCAATGAACTCAGCTTGTCGTCGATTTCAGGCTTCTTGATGTAGCCGTCCTGACCCCAGCCGCCTGGATCGGTCAGCACGATCTGGCTCGGATCGGTGTAGTCGCGATTGAAGTTGAACACGGTCAGGCCGCGCGGATCCAGCTGGAAGGTCGTGCTGTCGCGGGCACTGCGTGTACCCGCATAGGTCTCCAGCAGGCTCTCCTGGCGGTTCGCCTTGGAATAGCTCAGATCCGCGGTGGCCGACCAGTCGTCATTGATCGTGAACTGGTTGTTCCAGCCGATCGCAAACAGCTTGTCGTTGCCTTCATTGAGGTCATTGCGCAGCACGGGCCGCACACTGTTGAACGTGCCACCCACGACAACCCCGTCCCGGATCACCGGATTGGCCAGGGTCGCTCCACCCCACGGGAATCCTGCTTCCATGAAGCGGGTGGTCTCGGCTTTTTCGAACTTCGAGTAGTAGATGTCCAGCAGCGTCGAATAGCTGTCGGATGCGTTGTACTCCAACACGCCCATCAAGCCCTGGCGCACGTTGTCGGACGATGACCCCTGCAGCTTGGCGCCACCGAGGGTGAACGCGCCATTGGTGCCGGGAACGTCTGTCGGGTAACCCCATGCCTCATAGCGCTGGGCTTGTCCGGGCGTGTCGAGACGCGCATAACCGAGCGCGACGCCGAGGTTGCCGTCCATGAACTGGTCGACGTAGAACGCGCTCACGCGGCTGCCGATGTCATCCGAATCGGAGTTGATCTTGCCCAGCGAGTTCTTCTCGCCGCGGATGTTCACCGAGCTGACGCGCTCCTGGAACATCAGCGGGCGCACGGTGCGCAGGTCGGCCGTACCCGCCAGGCCCTGATTGACCAGCGATGCACCGGCGGTCTTGTAGATCAACACCTGGTTGATCAGCTCCGAGGGGAACTGATCGAACTCGACGCCACGATTGTCGCCGACGCTCACGATCTCGCGGCCGTTGAGCAGGGTGGTGCTGTAGTCGCCGGACAGGCCGCGGATGCTGATCGTCGAGGAGCGGCCCGCGACGCGCTGTGCGGCAAGCCCTGGCAGCCGCGTGAGCGAGTCGGCGATGGAGATGTCGGGGAGCTTTCCGAGGTCTTCGGACGAGATCGCCTCGACGATCGTATCGGACGTCGCCTTCAGGTCGATCGAACGCTCGATCGATCCGCGGATGCCGATCACGGTGATCGCGGTCAATTCCTTTTTCTTCTGCGCGGCCTCTTCGGCCTGTGCATCGGTCTGGCCCGCGCCGTCCTGCGCGTCGGCGACGTTCTGGCTTTGATCGTCGTCGGTCGCTTGTGCGTTGACGCCACCGGTCGAGATCAGCAGCGCGTAGGCGAGCGCCACGCTGAGTTTGTTGCGCTTGAGATTCAAGATCACCCCTCCCCAGAAAAACACCCGAATGCCGTCCCGATCGGCCGCCACACGGCGCGCGCCGGGCCCGACGCTTCCGGGGCAATGCCCTCCCCCGGTTGAAACAGGATGCTAGCCGCGCGTCCCAGCCGATAGGTCATGTTGCAAACGTATTCATAACGAATGCAGCGTGCGCGCGTACGCGCCGGTGAGCGCAGAATGGGGCGTAGACGCCGCGAATCCGCCCCCC
>JBBSDI010000320.1:0-4256 GCA_038249585.1 Lysobacterales bacterium
GCATCCGGCGGTGGCGTGTCTTGCGCAGGCGCCTCGCGCGCAGTCCGCGCTGCGGGCTGCTCCTCCGCGGCAGGCTGCGGCTCGATGCGCTGCTGCTGTCTGCGCGCATTGCGTTCCTGCTCGCGCAGCTGGTTCTCCTGACCGCGCAACTGGCGTTCCTGCATCTGCTGCTGATCCTGCTGCGCGCGCTCGTTCGTGCGCTGCTGTTCCGCCTGGGCGCGCTGCTCGTCTTTCTGGCGCTCGATCATGCGCTGCTGATCCTGCCGCGCGCGCTCCTGCACACGAACCTCATCGACCGGCTCTGGTGCGCTCTGTGGCGGCAGATTGCGGTCGGGACGCCCGCTGCGGCTTGCCGGCTGCTCGTCTTGCGGCGGATCGAGCGCGCCTGCTGCAGGCGCTCGCTGCTGTCGATCCGGTCGCTGGCTTGCGGCAGGCTCACGCGGTGCATCGGTTGCGGTGCGACTGGTGCGCTCGCCGCCATCGCGAGCCGCCGCCGCGGCGTCTGGATTACGCTCGCCGCGTGCGCGCGTATCGGTTTCGGCACCCGCAGCGCGCGCGTCGATCATCGAGCGTTGCAGGATCTGGCGCACGTTGTCCTGCGCGCTTTGCCCGCCCTGCGGCGCAGATGCGGTTCCGCGCCGGGCCGGATCGGCTTGCGAGCGATCGCGCGACCCCGGCTCGATCAGCGAATCGGCGCGTGCCGGAGCCGCGTGTCGCGCAAGTACCCGGCGGTCGAACACCGCGTCAGCCGGTTGCGCGCGGGCATCGACGGCATTGCCGCGCACGCTTCGCGCGCCCGGCGCGATGTCAATGCGCCGCGTGATCTCGCCTGCTGCAAGCGCATTGCTGTCCATTCGCAGGGTCGCACCGCGCACTGCGCGGCCGTTGCGGAAAACGCTGCCCGGTACCACGGTGACCGAGCCCCCGACGTCGCGATTGGCATAGCGCGATTGCGCGATGCTGCCGCGACCGCCGGAGTAGTTGTTGTAGACGGTGGTGATCGAGGTCCGGGTGACGATGGTGTTGCTCATGTTGACGCGGTCGAGATAGCCGCGGCTGGCGCGGTAACCGGGCAGGAAGACCTCGCGCGGACCAAGCGGAAACCAGCCCACTGGCGCGTCGTTGCCACGCGACAGCGAGGCGCTCCAGTTGTTGCCGCCGATGAACGCCACCAGTGCCGGCGCATAGACCGCGCGCGACGCGCGAGGACCGGGAACCCAGCCCCAACGATTGGACACCTGCACCCAGCGACCATAGTGCGACGGCGCGAATCCCCACGGGGCATCGTCGACCCAGGTCCAGCCCCACGGGTCCTGCCAGACCCAGTGGCCATCGCGATAGGGCGCCCAGTCGGCGGCCACACGGCTCGGAAACCACACGCCGCCATAGCTGCCGACGTCACGCCAGCTGCCGTACTCATCGAGATCGGCATAGCCGATCAAGTCTGCGTCGACGTAGCGCAGCGACGGCGAGCGATCCAGTCGCCGGTCGCGATCCAGACAGTAGCGGTCGAAAGCGTCGGTGCGCGGCAGGTCGAACAGATCGTAACGGCGCAAATCCGCACTGTCGAAGCGCACCGCATCGCCCTCGCGCACGGCGAATCGGGAATTGTCGCCCCACGCATCGCCGCCGCCCTCCCAGACGATGATCGTGGTCTCATTGCTGCGCGGATCGACGTCGATGCGGTAGCGCCCGGGCTGGTCGATGGTCAAGGCCAGAGTCGGGGTGGCGATCTCGTAGATCTGCCCGTTGTAGAGACGGTTCACACGCAGGTTGACGCTGCCTTGGGTGACCTCGAACTGGGCGATCTGATCGTCCAGATCGAGGATCTCGAGGCTGGTTTCAGCGGCCATTCGCAGCACCGCATGGCCGACCTGCAACTCGGCCAGCGCGCGGCGATCGGCCCACAAGCGGTCGCCGCGCGACAGCGCGCGATTGCGATTGACGCCGATCCAGTCGTCGCTGCCGTAGGGCGAGTAGCTTACCTCGCCCTGGCTGTGGCTCAACCGCGCGACCCGCCCCGGCGGATCGGCCATGACCACCTGCGTGGCCATCAGGCCGCCAAGCAGGACCAGCAATATGCAGCGCGGCTGCGCCGTTCGCACGCGGGTGATCATGCTGTACTGGCCTTAGCGTTTACTTCGAACCACGAGCAGCACGACGCCGATCACAATCGCGCCGGCGCCGGCCCAAACCGGCACGTTGACAGTCTCCTTGTCCTTGATCGACAGCTCGATCGGGCCGAGCTTGGCCTCGTGGGTTTCCTTGGTATAGCTGAAGCTGCCGTAGGCAAGCCCCAAAGCGCCCGCGATGATCAGGATCAGGCCGGCAATACGCAGCGGTGTCATCTGAAAAGTCTCCCTGTCGGTTACGGTGATGGTGTCGGCAAACAGGTCAGACCGAGCCGCGACGGCCCATCACGAGCGAGACCAGGAACAGCACGATGAACACCACGAACAGCAGCTTGGCGATGCCCGCGGCCGTGCCGGCGATGCCACCGAAGCCGAGGACGCCGGCGATCAGCGCGATGACGAGGAACACGATGGCGTAGTGAAGCATGATGGATTCTCCTGGAGTGGTCGGTTGCCGGTTGCGGACCAGCTGTGTGCTCCGCCCTGCTCACGACGGGATCCGGAAGGCAGCACAGCGGAACGTTCACTGGCGCGGAGCGGGCGGATCGGCCGCGATCCGCCCACTGACCATGAAAGATACGTGGCGACTGCACCGGGGTCGGTGCGCAAACGAACAAATGAGCGACGGGCGCTCAGCGCGCCGGATACGTTCGCTAACGCACCGACAAGGCTTGGCGCCGGGCGTAGCCTCGCACTTGATCGACGGCTGACTTGGCCCGCCGAGAAAGTCCCGCCAACGACCCCACCTGACCCGGCCTGCACGCAGGCCAAGGAGAGTTCCATGAACCGCGAAATCCGCAAACTCGTCGTCCTGCTGGTGATCGGCGTCTTCGCATTCGGTGCGACCGCGTGCAACACCCTCAGCGGCGTCGGCAAAGACACTCAACGCGCTGGTGAGAAGATCGAGAAAGAGGCCGAGCGCGGCGTGGATTGACGGCCGACAGCACGGTCCTGACCGACGCGGTAGCCCACGATGACCACGCTGTGTCTTGGCGATTGGGTGGAATCCGCCGAGGACCGCGCTTGGCGCGCTGCGTCGAGCCCGTCGCCGACGCTGCGGCATGCGAGTCCCGACGCGCCACTATTTTGCGATCAGTTCGCCAAAAACACCGGAAATTGCGGAACTGTACGTTTCGTGGTTCCGTCGAACCCCATCATCGAGGAGTACGTTTCATGAATATCAAATTGATCTCTATCGCCATTGCCACCGCGCTGCTGTTCGCCGGCTGCAAGGAAACCCAATCCGAGACTGCCAAGGATGTCGCCAACGCGCGCACCGAGGCGAGCAAGGATTCGACCGAAGCGCGCCAGGACGCCGGCAAAGCCGCGCAAGAGGCCAACAAGGATGTTGCACAAGCCGAACAGACCTATGGCGACAAGGCGGGCGACGCACGCGCCAATCTGACCGAAGCGGAAGCCGAGGCGATGCGCGTCAAGGCCAAGGCCGAATACGACGTCGCTGTCACCGACGCCGATGGCCGCCACTCGATCGCCAAGGAGAAGTGCGGCGCGCTGGTGGACGCCGCCAAGGATGCGTGCGTGAGCGCCGCCGATGCCGCCCTCGCCGCCGATCAGGCCAATGCGGTCGCCAACCGCGACGCCATGCTGGCCTCTGCCGATCGAAAGATCTGATCCCACCCCCTGATGGGCGCCAGCTCCGCTGGCGCCCCGTTGTCCGGTTCGCCTTCGCTCCCCCCTGTCCGAAGGCAGACCGCGCCGACCCGCCCGCTCTCACGAGCGGGCGGGTTGATTTTTTTGGGGACAGTGGGCTGGGAAACGCGATTTCTTGACTGCTCGCGATCACGAAGATCTCGACGATTTCGCAAGCCCACCACCCCCACCCCAACCCTCCATCCGACCCGCGCTACTCGCGCGGGCGTGCAGCAGTCCGCGGCTGTGCCGCGAAATGGTCCCGTCTTGCCCATCAAGGGGGAGGGCGCGAAACAGCCCCGCGGGCGTTCGGCGATCCGCAGCTAGGCGGAAGTACCGACGCCATATCCCGGCTAGACTCGGCGCGCAATCGTCGAGGAGATACGCGGATGCGTCGTTGGTGCACGCTGGCGCTGTTGGCGGTGGCCGGATCGGCGGGGGTTGCCCTCGGTGCGCAGGACCCGCCGGCGGCAA
>JBBSDI010000321.1:0-4251 GCA_038249585.1 Lysobacterales bacterium
CGCCAGTGCCGCTGCGCAATCGCGATGCCATCGCTGGAACCGCCGGCCTGCTGCTGCTGGGCCTGGCATTCGCGTGGCGCTGGATGGGCACGCCCTACGATGGTGCGGTGGCGCCCGAGCCCGCGCCACCGGTTCTCGCCGCACCCATCGAGGTGTTGGTGCCGCAGTCGTTGCCGCTGGAGCCCGCGCCTGAACCCACGGCGGTGGCTGCAGTTGAACCGGCGAGGCCTGTGGAAGAATCCGCGCCTGGCGCCGGACTGGCGGCCGAGCAGGTGCAGCAACTCGATGCAGCGCTGGCGACGGCACAGGCGGCCGCGGCTGCGGGCCGCCTGCTCGCACCTTTAGAAGACAATGCGTTGATCTGGTACGAGCGCGCGCTGGCGATCGACCCGCGCGATCGTGCCGCCCGCGACGGCCGTGTGCAGACCGTGCGTCGCGTCATCGAGCTTGCGCATGCGCAGATCGACCGCCGCGATCTGAGCGAGATCGACGCCACGCTGGTGGTGCTTGCCGCATCCGGGGTCGCAGCCGACGAGGTAGCGATGCTGCGCGAGCGGCGCGCCGTGCAGCCGCTGGTCGACGAGCGCCTGCGCGAGGGTGCGCAGCGCATGGCGGCGGGTCAGCGCTTTGAACCGGAGGGTGGCAGTGCGCTGGACAGCTATCGGGCGGCGCGCGCACTCGATCCACGTAACCTGGTCGCGCAACAGGGTCTGGCCGAAATCGAATCTGCAATCCTTGAGCGCGCGCTGGCTGCCGCCAGCGAGGATCAGTTCGAGGCGGCGGACAATCTGCTCGGACTGGCCGCTGCAGTGCGCGCTGGCACGCAAGGCCAGCTGGTCACCCGTGGCCGCGTGCTGGATCTCAAGCGCACCCGTGCCGAGGGCTTGCTCGCGGCAGCCGGTGCGGCGCTCGATGCACGCGACAGCGTGGCAGCCGACGGCCTGATCGCGCGGGCCGCGGCGCTGGTTCCCGACGATGTTCGGCTGGTGACGCTGCGCCAGCGTGCCGACAACGCGCGCACCTATGCCAATCAGCAGCCGGGCGATGTGATCACCGATCCATTCATCGATCGCGAGGGCAGTGCGCCGGCGCTGGTGGTGATCCCGATCGGCGAGTTCGACATGGGCTCACCCGGCAATGAACGCGGTCGCCGTGAGCACGAGGGACCGCAGCACCGGGTGCGCATGCAGCGTCCGTTCGCGATCGCCCGCAGCGAGGTGACCGGCGCCGATTTCGGGCGTTTCATCCGTGCCAGCGGCCATGTCACCGATGCCGAGCGCATCGGTACGTCGAGTATCTACGACGAAAAAAGCGGGCGCATCTCGAACGCCCGTGGCGTGAACTGGCGCGACGACTACCTCGGCGAGAAGGCCAAGCCCAATGATCCGGTCCTGCATGTATCGTTCAACGACGCGGTGGCGTTCGCCGCCTGGATCAGCGAGCGCACCGGCGAACCGTATCGCCTGCCATCGGAGTCGGAGTTCGAGTACGCACTGCGTGCGGGCACCACCACCCGCTATTGGTGGGGCAACGGCAATCCGTTGCGGGTGGTCGGCAACTACACCGGCGATGGCGATCGCTCGCGAACCCAGCGCAGCTGGACCAAGGCGTTTCCGCGCTACAGCGATGGCTGGTTCGGGCCCGCGCCGGTGATGAGCTTCGCGGCCAACGTTTTCGGCGTGCACGACCTCAACGGCAACGTCTCCGAGTGGGTCGAAGACTGCTGGCACGACAGCTATCTGCGCGCGCCCGACGACGGCACCGCGTGGGTCAACCGCGGCTGCGCGCGGCGGGTGGTGCGTGGCGGTTCTTGGGGCAGCGCCAGCGAGCAGTTCCGATCCGCCTATCGCAGCAGTTCGCCAGTGGATGTTCGCAGTGCCCGGATCGGTTTTCGGGTTGCGCGCGATCTATGATGGGCGCAGACCAGCCCACTGCGGGCGTCTGAGGAGCGATCGATGGGCGTGCCTGGGTTTCGACTTCCCGGCTCCGGCCAGCCGGCTGGCGGCCGGCGTCGCGGCGGCGTGCGTTGGTGGGTGCTGATCGTCGCGGCCGCTTACTTCGGCTGGTACTACTTCAGCCATCAGCAGGATGCGGCATTCACCGGCCGCAGCCAGCTGATCGACACCTCGATCGAGGAAGAGGCTGCACTGGGTCTGCAGGCCTACGAGCAGACGCTGGCCGAATCCAACGTGGTCAGTACCGGGCAACTGCCCGCACAGGTGCGCGAGATCGCCGCGCGCCTGATCAAGGCCGGTCCGGGCGTGGAGCAGTATCTGGCAAAGGCCAAGGGCGTTCCGGCGACCACCCAGTGGGACAAGTTCGGCTGGGAGGTCAGCGTGATCGATTCGCCTCAGGTCAACGCCTTCTGCCTGCCGGGCGGCAAGATCGCGGTCTATACCGGCATCATTCCGGTCGCGCAGAACGAGCATGCGCTGGCCGCGATCATGGGCCACGAGATTGCCCACGCACTGCTGCGCCACGGCGCCGAGCGCATGGCGCAACACAAGCTGGTGCAGATCGGCCAGATCGCGGCCAGCATGTCGATGGGTGACATGGACCCGCAGCAGCAGCAGATGGTGATGGCAGCGCTGGGTGCCGGCGCGCAATACGGCCTGATCCTGCCGTTCTCGCGCGATCACGAAACCGAGGCCGATCAGATCGGCCTGATGCTGACCGCAGCGGCCTGCTACGACCCGCGCGAATCGATCGGACTGTGGGAACGAATGGGCGCGGCATCCGGGGGGAGCGCACCGCCGGAATTCATGTCCACCCATCCGGCAAGCGCCAGCCGCATTGCACAGTTGCAGCAGTGGATGCCCGAGGCGCTGGCCCTGCGCGATGCCGCTGGCTGCCCGCCGCTGTCGCGCTGATGCCTATCGATAGGTATAGAAGTCGCCGGCGCAGCCCTGGTCGACCCATACGCCATCGCGGTCGGTGCCCCAGGTCTGGCCTTGGATGCAGCGCGCATTGCTGGTTTGCCGGCCGAGTTCGACGCGGCTGACCGTGCCAATCCTGCAGGAGGCGCGGCGGAAGTCCTTCGACTCGCAGCGCACGGTCCGGGCTTGCGCGTCGAACTCGGGGCGCTGGCGATCGCTGTCGGTTGCGTTTTCGATGATGCGGAACTCCGCACGGCAGCCACCGTCGACCCAGACCCCGCGCCGATCGACGCCAAAGTTGCTGCCCTCCGCGCAAGGCTCGCGGCTGATGTTGCGCACTACGGCCACCGAGCGGCCGCGCAAATCCGCTGCGCAGTAGCGGCGCCGACCGTCGCGCGATTCGCAGGTGAAAGTCTCGCCGGTTGCGGTGGGCAAGTTGCCTTCGTCGCTGCTGCCCGGTCGTCTCCCGCCACCCGCAATGCCTGAGTTCGCTGCACCCAGCTCGAACTCGCCGGCACAACCCTTGTCGACCCAGATGCCGCGCCGATCGGAGCCCCAGGTGCTGCCCTCGATGCACTCGGTATGGCTGATCTGGTTGACCAGGCGCACGCCGCCGCGGGTATTGCCCTCGCAAAGCGCGTAGCGAAAGTTCTCCGATGCGCAGGTCGAGCGATTGTCGTGCTGGTAGCCCCAACCCCAGCCCGAAGCGCCGTCGCCGGCGCCGAGCGCAAACTCCGCCGAGCAGCCGCGAACCCAGATGCCCGACGCGTCGTAGCCCCAGCTGCGACCGAGCTGGCAGCGACCGCCGATGGCCTGAACCAACTGCACGCCGCGGCGTGTGTCGGCGGGGCAGAAATCCTCGCGCCCGCCGACCGATTCGCAGCGGATCAGGGCGTCTGTGGGCGGCTTGTGTGCACGTTGGGCGGCAGCATTGATGGAATGGCTCGCCAGGAAAATCAACCCGATTACTACAACGATGCGGATCATGGATGTCGTTCCCACATCGAGCTGCCGAGCTTGCGCGTTCGAAGCAGTCGCACGCGCCTTATGATGGTGCCGGAGGTGGGACTCGAACCCACACGCTTTTAAGGGCGGCGGATTTTGAGTCCGCTGCGTCTACCGATTCCGCCACTCCGGCGCGGATCGGCGATTATAGACGCAAGCGGGGCGGATGTCGGCCTCCGGCCAAGAATGCGACAATCGGCGGCGAAGGCCCGCCCGGCCATGCCCTTCATGCCCCTTCCAATGTCCATACCCATGACCTCGACCGATCGGATCGTGCTGCGCTGTCCCGACGACTGGCACGTGCACCTGCGCGATGGGGCCATGCTGGCCGGGGTGGTCAACTACACGGCGCGCCAGTTCGCGCGCGCCA
>JBBSDI010000322.1:0-4238 GCA_038249585.1 Lysobacterales bacterium
CGCAGTCCGGCTGGTCTGAGCAGGCGCTGTCGCTGATGGATGTGGCGGCCAACTACAGCAGCCTGCGCGAAGTCTCCGCGCTCGACGTGCTGCGCCGCGAAGCCCTGCGCCGCAAGAGCGATCGCGGCACGCTGCGCATCGTCGGCGGCAGCCAGCTGCTGCCCGAGGCGATGGCGCGCGCGCTGCATCGTCCGCCTGAACTCGGTGCGCAGGTAGTGGCCGCACGCAGTGCTGCCGGCGGTGTCGTGCTGACCTGTGCCGATGGTCGGTCGTTTCGCGCCCGGCACGCTATTTTCACCCTTCCGTGCAAGCCGCTGGCGGGCGTGCTGTTCGATCCCGCACCGCCGGCGGAACAACTGGCGGCATGGAAGGCCCGCAACTACACGCCGATCACCACCGCGCATTTCCGTCCGCTGAAACCATTTTGGGAAACCGACGGCATGCCAGCGAACACCTGGTATGAGGGCAGCATCGAGCGTCTGTTCGCCGTGCCCGGCAAGGACGGTCGCATCGAGCGCCTGATCGCCTGGATCAACGGCACCCAGGCCCGCAGCCTGGATACCAGCAGCGCGAGCGACAGCGGCATCGGCGAATGGATTCGCACCGAGATCGAGCGCCAGCGCCCGGCCGCATCCGGTGCGCTCGAACTGCTGGCGGTGAAATCATGGGGCCGCGATCCGCTGGCCGGCGGCGCGTATGCGGAAATCGCCGCCGGCCAGGTCCACCGCACGGTCGAGTGGACCGATCGACCGCTGGGCCGGATCCACTTCGCCGGCGAGCACACGATCTACAACGAACCGGGCATGGAAGCGGCGATGGCCTCGGGCGAGAAAGCTGCCGCCGAGGTGCTGGCCGCCGCCACGTAGGAGCGTAAGCGTGCAGCGCGAGCAACTGGCGTTGGGGCCGTGCACGGATAGCGCGCAGATCAGGACAAGGGCGACGATCAGGACACGAAGATCAGCATCGAAGCGCAGGACATGCGTCGATCGGCGAAGATCAGCGGCGAAGATCAAGGAAGATCAGCAAGGAAGATCAGGACATGCATTGATCGGCGGATCTCCGGCACGCGCTCCGTCCCTTGTTCGGACGCTGCCACCGCCGAACTCCCATAGCGGCGCGGCGACATGGTATCGCCAGGTTTCGGTTCGTCCCTCGGCGCCAAGGCCGGTCGGTGACCGGCCGCTATCGTGTTCACGAATCTGCGCGGGCCGGAGGGCGAGCGAGGATTCGGATCTGGATTCGGACCGGCATCGGCAGCGAGCGAAACCAGGACAGGCATCATTCTGCGAGCACGAAACCACGAGCGAAACCCGAAACCAGGACGAAACCACGAAACCAGGACAGGCATCATTCTGCGAGCACTCAACATGTAGTACTTGGCGCAGGCGATGCTGCGCGGGCCTGAACACATCCTGAGAATCTTCCACCGCCACGGCGGGCATCGAAGCGTCGACGCCGCGTCGTACTTCGCCGGCCACGGCTTCAGCAAAGTCCGACCGATGACCGGCGGTATCGATGCTTGGTCGGTTTCCGAAGTATAGAAAATTCAAACGCCCTTTTCGGACGGTCTGGCGAATAGGCGATGGTCGCGCAAGCGCCGGTTTGGCCGCGGGTCGGACGTTCGCGAGTGGGATTTTGGCAGCGCGGGGGCGCGCCGCGCGCCGTTGGTGGTCCTTTTGTCTTCGATTCCCGACAGCGGGCCAAGCTCGGCGCTGCGGGTTGGTTGCAGCTTCGTGTTGTCTTGCCTTGTTTCGCCTTCCGAGTCGTGGCCGGCGGGGTGTCACGCGGCCACGGCGGGCGGTGCGCGCGGGGCGGGTCGGTAACGCGTTTGCTCCAACGCGCCGTGCTTTGCGAAGTGGGCGAGGCATGGATGACCCCTTGCGGGTATGGCGCGGATCGCGGTGGGTTGTTCGATGTTGGCCACGATCCGTAGCGTGCCGCCGTAGTGGACGCACGTGCTCACGTGGTTGCCAAAAACACGCTGGAGGCGCTGCGCCCAGGTCATCGCGCGGCGCTTTTCGTCGGGGCTGCGGTGGTCGCTGTTGGCCCCAGTCGACGCCTCGTCCGCAGGAGGACGTTTGCCGCGCCCGCATGCAGTCAGCTGCGCGCGCAAGTTGGCGTTCGGCGCAAACACGCCGTGGAACCGGGTGAGGTGCGCACGCGGTGGCGGCACCAGCGCTGCGAGTGTGGCGATGAACAGCCGCGAAACGGGACGGGCACGACTCTGGGCTAGCGACCCCTGTCTTGGCAACCGCGATGGAAGGTCGGGACGACCCGCCCTACAAAAGCGAGGCGCCGCAGCACCGGCGGTATGCCGCCGGGGTCCGTAGGGTGGGTCGTCCCGACCCGCCGCCATTCAGATCGCATTCTGCAGCCAACGATCGGGACAGCCATCATTCTGGGTAAGTTTCAGTACCTGTCCCGGTGTGGTCGGTGCCTGTCCCGGTGTGGTCCGTTCGCCGCAGTCGCAACTATGGCCTCACCCACCACCGCCGCAAGATCCTGCTCGCTCGGAAGTGGCTCTGAGTAGCCGACCGCGCAACACGCGCAGCCGGCTATCAGCAATCAGCCTTGTGCTCGACTGCGCACGACCCAGACGCCTGCGAAGGCCAGCAGCAGCGCCAGCAGTCCAAGTCCCAGCGTGCTGTTGGCCGGAATCATGACGGACGGCGGTGCCGGACCTGTGGGTACACCGCCTTGTACGTTGAACCAACGACCAGCAACATTACTAAGTCCGTTCGCCGGGCCTGAAAAAAATGCCTGCTCACCCGGGTTGATTGCCGCCAAGCCATCGCCGAACCCAGCACTTGCCAGGTTGGTGTCAGTGACGCCAGCGTAGAAAAAGCCGATACGGCCCTCGCCTGCGGGAACGTTGAACTGATCGGAGCGGATCACCAGCTGAAACGTGCTGCGTACGGTGTAAACTCGGTTGAAGTGACCCATGCCGGCAAAGGTGACCACAAGTTGGCCCGCAGTTGCGGTGTTGACGAAAACCTGCGAGGTCGCATCGTCACGCGAGTCGAGGTCGGTAAACAGGCCCGCCACCATCACCCCAATCGTTTGCGTATTGAGAGGCGCCGAGGTGAAGCTGGTCGCTCCTGCACCAAACGTCACGTAGCCGTTCGAGCCGACAAACCCGCCGTTGTAGGCGGTGCCAAACAGGTTGAGCGTCTGTCCGACGCCCGGAAAAGCAATCGGACCATCAAAGCAGTCGTCGCAGTTACTGCTGAACGCCTGGACCGCGCCAAACTGGGCCGGGTCGGCGATGTACAAGGCCGCATCGGCCTTCGGGAGGGCTATTAGCAGGCCGAAGCCCAGCGCCAAAACAATACGATGCATCAGCATAAAAATCCCCATAGTTGGATGCAAAAAACCCCTAGAAAACCGCACGTTGCCCCTGAGAAGCTGCCCCTGAAAAGCCGAGTACGGTCGCGCACAAGGTGCGCTCCGGTCGGCAACCGGAAATGGCCCCGAACGCGCCGCATGCGGAGGATGGGTCTCGCCCCACCGACACGATCGCCGCGACATGGGTCCGTGCGATTCGAAGAGCGGTGGGTAGAGACCGACCATCCCTAAACATCGCGCATCGTTCCGCGTACGTTGGAGTATAGAGTATAGGTAATTCAGACGCCTTTTTCGAGCAGTCTGTGCGGTAGCAGGAGGCGGTCGGTTTGGCTCGGTTTGGCCATGGTTGGGGCGTCATCGCAGCGCGTTCCGGCGGGTTGGTGGGTGTTCGGCAGCGCCGTTTGCGGCGATTGCCCGCCGGTTGCCGACGGCGGGTCGAGCGCTTCCCTGCGGGATCGTGGCCGCTCCGTGTTGTCTTCCTGGTTTCGCCTTCGCCTTCGGTGTCGTTGCCGGCGGGGTGTCACGCGACGACAACGAGCGGCGCCCGCGGGGCGGGTCGGTAGTGCGCTTTCTCCCGCGCGCCATGCTTTGCGAAGTGGGCGAGGCATGGATGACCCCTTGCGGGTATGGCGGATGGCTTTGGGTTTTTCGATGCTGGCCACGATCCGCACCGCGCCGCCGCAGTGGCCGCAGGTGCTCACGTCGATGTTGAAAACGCGCTTGAGGCGCTGCGCCCAGAGCCTGCCCCGGACTTGATCCGGGGTCATCGAGCGGCGCTTTTCGTCGGGGCTGCGGTGGTCGCTGTTGGCCGCAGTCGACTCCTCGTCCGCAGGAGGACGTTTGCCGCGCCCCGATGGCGTCAGCTGCGCGCGCCACGTCGCGTTTGGCGCAAG
>JBBSDI010000323.1:0-4212 GCA_038249585.1 Lysobacterales bacterium
GCAGTTGCTGATCGCCTCCGGTGAAAAGCTCACGATCCGGCAGGAAGACATCGTGCTGCGTGGCCACTCGATCGAGTGCCGCATCAATGCCGAGGACCCGGATACCTTCATGCCCTCGCCCGGCCAGATCAAGCGCTTTCACCCGGCCGGCGGCCCCGGCGTGCGTTGGGATTCGCACATCTACGAGGGCTACCGCATTCCGCCGAATTATGATTCGATGATCGGCAAGCTGATCGTGCACGGGCCGGATCGGGCGCAGGCCATCGCGCGCATGCGCATCGCGCTGGCGGAACTGGTGATCGAGGGCATCAGGGTCAACATTCCGCTGCAGCAGCGCATCATGGCCGACGCCGGCTTCCAGGACGGCGGGCGCAACATCCACTATCTGGAAAAGCGGATCGCCGAACGCAAGGACAAGGCGATCGGACTGGGTTGAGCGAACGCCGATGATCGAGCACACCGCATGAGCGCCCCGGCGCCGCAGCAACCTGCGATCAGCCCGCTGGTGCGCGCCGCACTGCGGGTCGCAGACCTTGCGCGCAGCCGCAGGTTCTATGCTGCGCTGGGTTTTACCGAGGTCTATTTCGAGGGCGCGCTGGATGCCGATGTGGTGCCTGCCCTGCTCGGCGTCGAGCATGCAGCGCGCACGCGCTGCGCGATCGTCAAGACGCCGGGCCAGCCGAACTTCGGCATGGTCGGCCTGTTCCACGTCGACGAGGCCCGTCCGCTCGAACGACCCAGCGCGGGCAGTGGTTTCCAGATAGGCGAGGTGGCTTTGGTGTTCTACGTTGCGGATATCGAGTCCAGCCTCACCACCGCGCTGATGCATGGCGGCACCCGCGTCAGTGGGCCGCTGCAGCTGGTCATGCCGCATCGCGCCCAGCCCGAGGCCATGTTGCGCGATCCCGACGGCGTGCTGATCAATCTGGTCGAGCGGCCGCCGGTCGAGACCTTCGGCTACGAACCGGTGCGCTTGCCAGGATGAGCTGGCTGGAGCTTACGATCCGCGCGCGCCGGCGCGAGTGGCGCTTCCTGGAGGGCGCACTCGGCCAGGTCGGTGCGCTGTCGATCACCCTGCTGGATGCCGCCGACGAGCCGATCCTGGAACCGGGCGCGGGCGAGATGCCGCTGTGGAGCGAGCTGCTGGTCACCGCGCTGTTCGAGCCGCAGGTCGATCGCCGCGGCCTGCGCGCGGTGCTGCAGGACCTGGTCTACACGCTCGACGACGAGCGCTTCGAGTTTCGCGACGTGGCCGACGCCGACTGGACCCGCGCGTGGATGGACCAGTACCGGCCGATGCGATTCGGCAGCCGGCTGTGGGTATGCCCCAGTGGCATGGAGCTGCCCACGGACGCACGCAGCGATGGCGCACCAGAACCGGTGGTGGTCGCGCTCGACCCGGGCTTGGCCTTCGGCAGCGGCACCCACCCGACCACCGCCCTGTGCCTGGAGTGGCTCGATGCACTGGCCGCACGCGGCGTGTTGGCCGGGTGCTGCGTGCTTGACTATGGCTGCGGCTCGGGCATCTTGGCGATCGCGGCGATCAAGCTCGGCGCCGCGCTGGCGATCGGGGTCGACAACGACCCGCAGGCCCTGCTGGCCAGTCGCGACAATGCGCAGCGCAACGGTGTTGCGGATGCCGCACTCACGGTCCTCACGCCAGAGCAGTTCGCCGCCAGCACCCACGCGCAGGAAGGCTGCGACGTGGTGCTGGCCAATATCCTCGCAGGGCCCTTGGTGGCGCTGGAACCGCTGCTGGCTGCGGCAACCCGGATCGGCGGCCGCATCGCGCTGTCGGGCATCCTCAACGAGCAGGCCGACGAAGTGCTCGCCGCCTACGGCGCGGACTTCGAGGCACTGGCGGTCGCACGCCGCGACGACTGGGTGCGGATCGCCAGCAGCGACTGATGGGCGGTGCCGGCACGTGACTGCGTCATAATCGGACAATGTACGCGCAGTGCTCCGAATGCCTGACCATCTACAAAGTGCGCGCCGAAGCGCTGGTGCAGGGTCGTGGCCGGGTGCGCTGCGGCAGCTGCGGCGCGGAATTCGACACGCTGGCCACGCTCACCGACGAGCTGCCGCCGGAGCCGTACACCACGCTCAAGCGGCGCAGCATCAGCGGCACCCTGGTCCAGCTGAACATGCCGGCCGCGCGCCCGCAGTCGCAGCAGCGCGAGCTGTTCGTCGAGTTCGACGAGGCCAAGGCCAAGCGCGATACGAAGCAGCCGACGCCAGCGTTCACCCGGCCCAGGCGCCCGCTCGCACTCGGCCCGTCGGCGGGATGGGGCTGGCTGGCCGGCAGCGCGCTGCTGCTGCTGGTGCTCGCGGCCCAACTGGCGTGGGCCTCGCGCGAGCGCCTGCTGGCCGAGCCCAAGGTGCTGGCGTTCGTCATGGCCGCCTGCGAGCGACTCGCCTGCAGCCTGCCTGCGGTACCCGATCGCAGCCGCATCGTGCTGACCGCGCGCGACGTGCGACCGCACCCATCGGTCGCGAATGCATTGATCATCTCGGCGAGCATGATCAACCAGGCGCCGTTCGGACAGCCCTATCCCACGGTCGAGATCACCCTGTCGGACGTCAACGAGCGGCGTATCGCGCTGCGCCGCTTCGCGCCGGAGGAATACCTGAGCGACCTGCGCGCACTGGCAGCCGGCCTGCCTGCAGGCGGCAGCGCCAGCCTCAGTCTGGAAGTCGAGGATCCCGGCAAGGACGCGGTGGCTTTCGAGTTCCGCTTTCTGTGAGACGCGCGCAGCGCGCCGCCGCACAGCGCCCTGCGGCGCGCCTTGACGCTCGCTTGTACGCGCGGCTATAACGCCGGTCCCCCTTGCGGCACGCAGCCGATGGTCCGCATCGCACCGATTCCACGCCTGGTCGTACGCGAGTACGAGGCAGCCAGCCGTTGGCGCGGCTGGTTGCTGCTCGGTGCACTGTGGTCCGGTTCGCTGGCGCTGGTGTGGTTCTACAGTCGCGATCTTGCCGGCGCACTGCCGGCACGATCCGCCGGCGAAACGGCGGCCAGCACGGACAACCTGCGGGAGCTCGACACGCAGCTGGAAGACCTGCGCGGCCGCCTGGCGGTGGCCGAGCGCGCCGAACAGGTAACGCAAACGGCAACCCAGACCCTGCAGGAGAACCTGCGCGAACGCGAGCAGGAAATCGCGGCACTGCGCGCGGATCTGGGTTTCTACCAGCGTCTGGTCGGCGGCAGCGACCGCCGCACGCTGGGCGTACACACCGTGACCCTGAAGCCAGTACCGGATTCGCGCGCGTTCAACTTCGTGCTGACCCTGACCCAGAACCTGAAAAAAAGCGCGCTCAGCGCGGGCACCGCCGAGATCGCGCTCGAGGGCGTGCGCGAGGGCGCAGTGGTCACCGTACCGTGGCGCGAACTGAAGATGCCGGGCGCGACGCCGGATCTGCGATTCTCGTTCAAATATTTTCAACGTCTGCAGGGCATGCTGACCCTGCCCGCCGGGTTTACACCGAACCGGATCCTGGTTTCTGCAGCCACATCGGGCGGTGAACGCACGCAACAGGCCTTTGCCTGGAGCGAGGCGCTCGCCGCCGGGGAGAACGACAATGCTGGGCTTTGACCGCAAGGCCGATCGCCGACCAAGCGTGAACGTCGACACCTTGATCGGTACCAAGGTGACCGTGCGTGGCGACATGCTGTTCTCCGGTGGACTGCACATCGATGGCACCGTGATCGGCTCGGTGACCGCCGAGCCCGGCACCGAGGCGGTATTGGTGCTGTCCGAGCGCGGGCGCATCGTGGGCGAGATCCGCGCGCCGCACGTCGTGATCAACGGCGCTGTCAACGGCGACATCCATGCCTCGGCCAAGGTCGAGTTGGCCGCCAATGCGCGCATCGAGGGCAATATCCACTATCGCCTGCTGGAAATGGCCGCCGGCGCCGAAGTCAACGGCAGGATCGTGCGCGAGGACACGACCCCGCGCCAGCTCAGTGCGCCGGAGGCCGACGCCACGGCTTGATCGACAGGCCCTGCGCCCCCATGCTTGGGGTATCGCCCTGTGCCCGGCGGTGCCCCAGCCCGTTGCAGGATCGTGCGTCCATGAATACATCCACCGCCACCCCCGACTACCTGTCGCTGGCCGCACCGCTGCAGTTTACCGCGGCAGCTGCCGCCAAAGTCGCCCAGCTGGTACGCGAAGAAGGCAATCCGCAGCTCAAGCTGCGCGTGTACATCA
>JBBSDI010000324.1:0-4140 GCA_038249585.1 Lysobacterales bacterium
GAACAAGGACTTCTACGAGAAGAAGGTGTACCGCCTGCCGAAGAAGCTCGACGAGGAAGTCGCGCGTCTGCATCTGGAGAAGATCGGCGTGAAGCTCACGCAGCTGACCGCCGAACAGGCCGAGTACCTCGGCGTGGCGGTCGAGGGTCCGTACAAGCCGGAGCATTACCGCTACTAAGTTGTCGTTTCAAAGTTGAAATCGGAAACGCCGCGCGAGAGCGCGGCGTTTTCGTTTGCGGGCTGCTTGGGCGGTGTAGCGCCTAGTCAGTTGCGCCGACCCCGTCATTGACTTGGGCCCATCGCCCAGACACGCCGAGACCCGCACAGATTCACCGACATCGAACTACTCGAAACCGCTCGCGAACAATACGTCCACGACCCTCAAGCACGTCACGTTGGGGCCTTGGCAAGGGTCGCTCTGCGAAATGCCCGCAGCAGGATACTCCTGGCCATCGGGAAGCCCGTCGTCGTCCGAATCGGCATCGTTCGGGTTGATCCCTGCCACGCGTTCAAGCCCGTCGACGAGCCCGTCATTGTCGGTATCGACGTTGGGATAGGCGTAGCCCATCACGGGATCGCTGCCCGCGGGATAGGCTGCGGTGTAGCCCGCGGCCTGATAGGCCGCAAGTTCGGGCTCGAGAAACACTGCGCAATCATCTTCGGCCAGATTGCACTGCCGGCGGATGCGCTGCGCGCCGGGTGGGATGCACGCGGGCTCGTTCGCGCAGCGGGGATAGATGTAGCCCTGACGGCCACGATACGCGTACCCGTCCGCCACGACCTGTTCCAATTGCGCGACCGAAGCGACCAGCATGAAGTCGCGATTGTTCTGCAGGCAGTTTCCAACCCCTGGCGCGCAGCCGAGCGGCCAAGGGCGAACGCGATCGACGAGGAACAGAGGGATCGGCGTTGGCAGCCCAGGCCCCGGCGAGAACTCGGTCGTCATCACATAGGCGTTTGCCCGCGGCGTGAGTACCGGTGCGCCAGCCCCACCCGGCAGCGCGCCGTAGCCCGGCGTGACCGGCAGCGGCACCGTCGCATTGACCGGATTGGTCGCAGTCGTGTAGGGCGCCACGCTGTAGCGAAGCAAGGCAACTGCACTCTGCGGCGTCGCCAGGCTGGCGAAATCGCTGGCACCCTGCTCAGCCGGCGGAGCGCCTGGCGTGACGGGGCTGTAGAGGGTGAACAGTGGCGATGCGCGATTGCTGACGATCTGGCCGCGAACACGACCCAACATGCGATCCGCCGCGGCGCCCGAATCCGGCCGGCCGTAGCCGACCTGCGCGTTCCAAGGCAGTCCCGCCGCCGCGCGATCCGTCGTCTCGACCACCACCTCACGTACACCGAAAACCGGCACGCTCTCAGGATCGCCCACGCGCACCAAGGGGTTGATCGATCGCAGCACGCCGAGAATCCCGCTCATGATCGGGGTCGACATCGAGGTGCCGGTACATAGCCCGACACCGTCGTTCGTGGCACCGCCTCCGAATGCATCGCCACATCCCAATTCGGCGTTCCAGGTCGCGCCCCGATAGATCGTCGAGCGCACGGTTCGCGCTGGCGTGCTGACCTCCTGGCGCCGGAATCCGCCGGTGACCGTGAAGTTCGATCCACACTCTGCGCCGGTCTGCGCGCCGTTCACGAAGGGGCAGTTCAACGTGCTTCCTGGAGAGTCGTCCCAGAATCCGAGCGCAGCATCCAGTCCACCCACCGCGACCGACCGCGCGTCGTGCGCAGGGAACCGGATGTCGCCACGACTGTTGCCCGATGCCGCGACGATGGCGATATCGTTGTCTGCTGCAACCTGGATCGCCAGACACCAAGGGTCGTTCGCATTCCCCGGCGCCTGGCAGTACTGCTGCGGCCAAATGCCCGGACGGGCGAAACTCAGGCTCAGGACCTGCATGCCGATCGTCGACCATGCGGTGATGGCGTTGGTGGGGGCGGTGACGTTGCCGAATGCAATCGAAACGAAGGGCGGACCAACGGCGGGAAGCGCGCACCCGTGCGTCGTTATCTTCGCCGGCGCGATCCCGCAATGGCGGCACACGCCCTCGATCCGAAATACGTCGGTGTTCGTTGTGTTCGCCCCAACCAGTCCGGAGACATGCGTGCCGTGACCGGCGATGTCCGGCACGATGCACTGTTGTCCCGGAGTGTTCTGCTGGCACCTCGGGTCATTGGCCGGCAGCGCGCACGCCGCGTCGGTGGCCAGCGCCACCACCGGCTGCCGCTCATCCGGGTTGCCGTCGCCCACGCCGAAGTCGTAGCCATACACGGGCAGGTAGTTCCCGCCGACGAAGCTGGAGCCGTTGAATGCCTGCAAGTCGGGATGCGTGGTGTCCAGCCCACTGTCCACGATTCCGATCAGCGACCATCCCCCCGCCCGCAGCCAGCCGGCACCGGCGCGCACGGCATCCAGGTGGTACTGGTTGCTCGCGTCCTTGGACTGCCCGAGCGTGAGCGGTCCCAGTGGCTTGTTGGCAGCCGGCGGGGTCAGGAACTCCGCACCGGTCAGGCTGAACACCGCGAGCACCTGCGCGTCGCCGCGCAATGCGGTCGCACCGGCGACCGCATCCGCCGCCGAGTGGTACTCCGCGATGACGTAGCGCTCCAGCCGCGCGCGTGCCATATCGGGAAATGCAATCAGATTCGCCGCGAACGCGCCCTGCGCGCGCGGAATCATCAGCGGCGCGATATCTTTCGGGCGTGGCGACGACAACGAGGTTAGTGGCGCGGGCGCCGCACTGGCGAAGTCGAAGCCCGCCAGAAGGTCGACCGACGGTACTCCCGGCACGGCCTTCAGCACGAAGGCCACCAGCTTCGGGAACGTCGGCGGCACGGGCACCGACGCAGAGCCTGCCCGACTGACGCTGATCACGCCGGACTGGCCGGTGCACGGCTGCGGCCCGGCCGTTGCGACGCAGTTCGCGCTCACGATCTGGATCGGCGCAGGTCCTGCAGGCGCTGCCGCCACCACGGTGAACGGAATGCTGCACAGCACCGTGCTGGCGGCCGGCGCCACGGTGCCCGTGAATCGAACGACCACGATCCGATTGGACGCCGTTCGTGCGCACTGACCGCCGTTGATGCCGGCAGCGGGAAGCGTTCCGCTGGCGACCGGCAGCGATAGTCGCGACTCATCGAAGGTGAGCACCAGATCGGCGTCGGTGGTTGCACCATCTCCCGCAAGCGAAACCGGGATACTGACCGGCGTGCCCGGCACGGCAACCGCGGAACCGACCGTCCACTGCGCCGCCGGGGCGGTATTGGCTGTGACGAGTCCAACGAGCAAGAACAGGATGACGGATGCGGCGCGCATGGTCCCTCACGTCGTGCGGTCTAAGGAAACTACGGTAGACGTAGCCGAGCCATGCCCGCTACGGCGAGCATCGCTGCGAGTAGCACCAAGATGGCCCAGTGGTTCACGGGAATCGAGGCCGGAGGCGCGCCCACGACGAACTGGGCACTGCCGATTAGAGGTCGAAAAGCGGGGTTAAATATCTCTTCACCGTACAACTCCAGCCGATACAAACCTGGCGGCAGGTTTCCGAGTGAGAACTGGAAACGTGCGGTCGGGTAAACGCACGCTGGCTGGTCAGGGGCAAAAAAAGTGCGAGCTGTAACCCGCAATGTGTTGCCATCGATGACGAGCGTTCGCCACTCGTCGGTGGCGAAAATCGTCACGCCATCACGCGGCCCGAATGCCTGGAAGTACTCGCACACGCCAATCCGCACACTGAACGCAACCGGCTGCCCGGCGACCGGCTGCGCCGGCACGATCACGACGGGATCGATGAAGGCGTGGGCATGCGCAGCGACCGACATCAGCACCAACAAGAGCACGATGCGAACTCGAGCCTGTATCGACTGCCTCACGGTGGCGCCTGCAATCGGCGCTGGGCCTGCGTCATCATCCGTCGCATTCACGCCTTGCTCCCTGCGCGTCGCCTTGCCTGCGCGGGCGGCCGCTATCGGTCTGTCAACGCAGCGTGCGCCGGGTGTATGTCGCTGTCAAGACACCGTCGGCCAGCGGCCCGAGGAAACCACCACCGGCGTGCATCGCCTGTATCAGCTCGCCGAGGCGCACAAGCTGCTGGTGCCGGCGATCAACGTCAACGACTCGGTCACCAAGTCGAA
>JBBSDI010000325.1:0-4124 GCA_038249585.1 Lysobacterales bacterium
ATGATCGCGCGCGCCGACAGTTGTCGCATGGGGGTGCTATTCAAGGAGCCTCCGGGGAAGGTCCGGATGTTCCTCCGGTGCAGGTCAAGCATAGCGAGACTGCGCGGGCGATCGCGCCGGAACGGATGTCGCGGGGCTGGCATGTGGCGGATCGGGACAGCAGATCGGCGGCAGATCGGGACAGCCACTTCCGGCAGATCGGGACCGGCAGATCGGGACAGCCACTGACCTCGGCAACGGCAACCGTCAGCGCGCGGGGGACAACAGCCGGGCAGGAGTCGGCGGCATGCGGCCGAGGCGAGCAGCTCTTGCAGGAGTGCGGGCGATGCTGTCGCGGTCGGCGTTTCATCACGGCATTCGGAATGCCATGATGTGCGCCACGACCGGCTGTCGATGGGAACGAAACGGGCATGAACCACGACGATCCGAACGACGTCGGAGCAGAAATCGTTGACCCGACGGCCGATCTGAAACAGTCACTTCTGCCCGCCGCCTATGCCCGCTTGCGCGCCATTGCCGCACGACAGCGGCGGCGGATGCCGGTTGCCACGCTGAATACGACCGCGCTCGTCAACGAGGCCTTTCTGCGCATTCCTTCAGCCCACGGCAACAAGGATCGCGAGCACTACTTCGCGCTTTTCGCCGGTGTCGTGCGCAACACCTTGATCGACTACATCCGCGCACGCAGCGCACAGAAACGCGACGCCGCGATCGTCACTCTGGCAGACGATTCCCCGATCGCGTTCGAGGCACGCGACATGGATCGCCTTCTGGCCATCGATGCCGCGTTGACGGCCATGCGCACCCGTCACTCCCGCCTTGTGCGAGTTGTCGAGATGCGGTTTTTCGCCGGGTTCGAGAATCAGGAAATCGCGGATTTGCTGGGCGTGACCGAGAAAACCATCCGTCGCGATTGGCTGCAGGCGCGCGCGCTGTTATCCGAGGTGCTGGATGACGACTGAGCCCACCCGAAAGCCGCCAGACAACAGAGTCCTGGCACAAATGGATGCGCTGTTCGATCTGCTCGCCGAGCACGACGACAGCCAGCAGGTCGAGCGACTGGATTCGCTGGCGGACCGCTTTGAGCCAGAAGCCGTTGCCGCCGTGCGCAAGCTGCTTCGCGGGCTCGAGCGCCACGCCGGTTTCTTCGAGCAGCCCGCCGCACAGCGCGTGAGCCTGGACCGCACGTTCAGCAAGAGCGAGGCGCTGGGTCGCTGGCGGATCGACGGTGAGCTGGGCCGCGGCGGTCAGGCCATCGCGCTGGCGGTCTCGCGCATCGAGGGTGGCTTCGAACAGCAGGCAGTATTGAAAATGCCGCTGGGCTCGCCGCCCTCTCCCGATGCCGTGCGCCGCATGCTGCGCGAACGCCAGATGCTTGCTTCGCTAAAGCATCCGGGTCTGCCGTCGATGATCGACGGCGGCGTGCTGGACGATGGTGCGCCGTACCTGGTCATCGAACGGATCGTTGGCCAAGCAATCGACGCCTACGTCGACGCGAGGCAATTGTCGCTG
The DNA here is from genome assembly GCA_038249585.1 of Lysobacterales bacterium. Lineage (GTDB taxonomy): Bacteria > Pseudomonadota > Gammaproteobacteria > Xanthomonadales > Ahniellaceae > UBA4656. Next base: position 1,513 of record JBBSDI010000325.1, read on the forward strand.
CGCGAACGCGTTGTGCTGCTGCGCAAGGTCGCCGGCATCGTGGCCTACGCGCACGCACAGCTGGTGCTGCATCGCGACATCAAGCCGGCCAATATCCTGATCGACGGCGATGGACGCGTGGTGTTGCTCGACTTTGGTGTCGCCCAGTCCCTGCAGGCGGATGCCAGCGCCACCAGCGTGGGCTACACCCTGGCGTTTGCAGCGCCCGAGCAGGTCCGTGGCGAGCGCAGCACCGCTGCCACCGATGTTTACGGCCTGGCAGCGCTGGGGTGCCGTTTGTTGGGTGGTCAAGGCCCGTTCGGCGCCATGCAGGCAAGCGCGCAAGTCCGGGCGGTGCTCCAAGACACCCCGCAGCTGCCGGCTGGTCTTGATCGGGACCTCGCCGCAATCCTGCAGCGCGCCATGCGCAAGGAACCACAGGCACGCTATGCAAGCGTTGCCGAATTCGATGCCGAGCTGGAGCGCTGGCAGCTCCACCTGCCGGTGCAGGCGCACGCGGGCGGGCGTCGCTATCGGCTCGGCAAATGGCTGCGACGCAGGGGCGCACTGCTGGCGGTTGCCGTGGTCCTGATCGCGGCAACCGCGACGGCACTTTGGCAGGCACAGCTGGCGACTGCATATGCCGCTCAAGCCGAACAGGAGCGCGACGCGGCCACCCACGAACTGCGTCGCCAGGAGCTGCTGCAAGAGCACTACGCCAACCTGTTCAATCGACTACTCGCCAGCGACAAGCCCATCGCGCCGGAGGCGTTGATCGAGCAACTCGCCGACACCAGACAAACCGTGCTGGCGCAGGATCCTGATGCACAGGACTCCATGCAGATCGCCATGGCAGACCTGCAGATCACGCGAGCCGACTTCGCACCCGCAATCGAAGCGCTGGAGGCGCTCGCACCGCGGCGAACGCGCTTGAGTCCGTGGGAGCAGGTGAGTTTTGCGGAATCGCTGGCGGCGGCGTACCTGCGCGTCGGCCGCATCGACGAGGTCGAGGCCATCCTGGTCGACGGCGAGGTCGCCGCCAGCCGGGTGCCCGAATCGCGCGCCGGCTTGGCGCGCGCCTCGCTCGCCATCGTTCGCGCACAGTTGTTGCGGGCGCGTGGCGATGTGGCAGGCGCCTTGGAGCAGGCGCATCGTGCCGTCGACTGGTCGGACGCGGACGCCTACATCAGCCCCATGCGTCTGGGCCAGCTGCGCACCAACGCGGCACTCAATGCCATGTACGCCGGCGATATCGCGCTCGCCAAGCAATGGGCCAGACGCGGTCTCGACGATTGGCAGCGCGCCGGGCTGCAGTCCATGGCGAGCTTCCTCACCGCATCGACGAATCTGGCCAATCTTGAGCAGGTCAGCGGACATCCTGCCAAAGCCCTCGCCCTCTACGAAGACATCGAAGCACACGCATCGGCAAGCGAGAACCTGACATCGCGTGCAGCAAGACAGGTATCGATGGCACGCGCGCTGGCCTTGATGGGACAAGACACTCGCGCAGTCGCACTGGGCGACAGCGCCAGCAGCGCATTCTGCACGGCCGTGGGACCGGATACTCTTGATTGCCAACGCGTACGGCTGGCCGTTGCCGACATCGCAAACTGGGTCAACAACAGCACGCTCGCCGCAACCAGGCTCGCGGCCATCACGCAAACCGATTCGCCCGCCATCGCGGCCTCGCTAAGTGCCGTCCGCGCGTTGATCGGGGTCCATCGCGAACCCAGCGAAGCGAATCTCGCTGCCGTTGATGCGGCGCTCGCTGCCGTCTTCGCCCAGGGTGGCTTGGGCGTTCGCGGCGCGATCCGCCAGCGGCTGGGTGCAGCCGAGCGTTTGCTGGCTGCAGGGCACGAAGCACTCGCCGAGCAGCTCATCAAGCCATTGCTGCTGAATCCACCTGCTATCGACACCAGCGAGGGGATCGATCGCATCTGGTTGCAACTGTGGCAAGCGCGGCAGGCCGGCACGCTGGCAACGCAAAGCGGGCTGACCGATGCGTTGGCGCAGGAACTTGGTAGCCGGCATCCCAGCGTGGTGCGCTGGAATGCGTGGCGCGCGGCAAGCCTGACGCGGATCTAGGTCCGCCAGCACGCCGCGTTGATCCGAACCGACTGGCGCGGTCGTTCGGAATCACATTGCGCAGGCCCGCCGCGCCATCGACCCCCGTAGCCAAGCCTGGCTGACAAAGGCCTGCCCCTGCGGCCCGCACGATGGCGCATCCAGAGTCGATGTCCGTCGCCGCGGCCGCTTTGCGAGTACGCAGATAACGCGATGCCCTCCCAGTCGCTGCCTTGAGGTCGGTTGGCGAGTCGGCGGTGCTCGGCCGCCGCTCCGGTTGCCGAAAGATTGCCATGCCGAAAGATTGCCATGCACAGCAAGACGCTGACGCTCGCCCTTCTGGGCACTGCTTCCGGCGCCAATGCCGAATCGCGGACGGATCCGGGCGCCCTGAGCGGGCCAGACGCTCATCCGGATGCGCGCGACGTAAGAGCGACCGCGTTTTCGATCTCGAATCCCGCCAAACCTGAAGCGAATCAAGCAAATGAACGTCAAAGCGCTACTGACTATCCTGTTTGTCTTCTACGCCGTACCGCTTGCCGCACAGGCGGGCTTTGTGCCCTTTGGCC
>JBBSDI010000326.1:0-4103 GCA_038249585.1 Lysobacterales bacterium
GTCGGGATTGCGTGCGCAGCGTCGCACCTTGAACCGTAGCGGCGTCCGCGCAGGTGCTCAGGAACTGCACGAAAGCATCGAACATCCGGGCTTGTGGCGGGCCCATTCGGGGCGTCGCTGCGCATGGTGTTCGCGGCCTTGGTGGGTGTCGTAGGGGCTACGTAGCACTTCGATCAGCGTGTGCAGCGGGGCGGTGTCGCCACTGGTGGCGGCATCGATGGCTTCCTGGGCCAGCCAGTTTCGCGGCACATAGATCGGGTTGGCGGAATTCATCCGCGACTGTCGCGTTGCCGCAGGTTCGGCCTGGGTCGCGACACGTGCAGCCCAGCCGGTCAGCCACGCGCTGAAATCTGCGTCGGTGCGTTCGCGTTTGGCCGTGTCGTAGAACGCCATGGCCAAGGGCGCGGTGACCGGGTCGTGCACCTCGATCGTGGCCAGCTGCCGGAAGAAGATCGTCATGTCCACCTCCGATTGCTCGAGCAAGGTGAACAACGCGCCGACGAGTTCGCCATCGCTGTCGCCGCGCCAGTCGGCAAAGCCGAATTTTGCGGCGTTCATCTGCGCGTGATGCGCGGTGAATGCGCTGGCATAGCGCGCGAGTCCTTCGTGCAGCGGCGCATGATCCGGGAACAGCGGCGCCAGCGCACTGGCCAGTCGCGACAGGTTCCACTGCGCGATCCGCGGCTGCTGGCCGTAGGCATAGCGACGGCCCTGTCCGTCGGTGGTGTTGGGTGTCCACTCGGGATCGAAGTTCTCCAGCCAGCCGTAGGGACCGTAGTCGATGGTCAAACCGAGAATCGACATGTTGTCGGTGTTCATCACCCCGTGCACGAAACCGACTCGCATCCAGTGCGCCACCATCAGCGCGGTGCGTTCGCACACGCTGATGAACCAGTCGCCGCGCGCGTTCGCTCCGGCCAGCGTCGGGTAGTCGCGCGCGAGCGTGAAGTCGACCAGCTGTTCGAGCAACCCGTGGTCGCCGCGCGAGGTCGGCAGCTCAAAGTGGCCGAAGCGGATGAACGACGGCGCGACGCGGCAGACGACCGCGCCGGGTTCGGGCCGTGGATCGCCCTGGTAGAGAATGTCGCGCACTACCGGATCGCCGGTGGCAACCAGCGACAGGGCGCGTGTGGTCGGCACGCCAAGGTGGTGCATGGCCTCGCTGCAGACGAACTCGCGCAGCGAGGAGCGCAGCACGGCGCGGCCATCGGCGAAGCGCGAGTAGGGGGTGGGGCCGGCGCCCTTGAGCTGCAGTTCGTGGCGCGCACCGTCGCGCCCGATGACTTCGCCCAGACCGATCGCGCGGCCATCGCCGAGCTGCCCGGCCCACTGGCCGAACTGGTGCCCGCCGTAGTTCGATGCATAGCTGCGCATGCCCGGCAGTAATTGATTGCCGCTGAAAACCTGCGCGAACTGCGGATCGCGCAGATCGGCGGGCGTGAATCCGATGGCTGCTGCAAGCTCGCTCGATACCGCCAGCAGGCGCGGCGCGGACACCGCAGTGGGGGCAACCGGCGACCACAGGGCATGCTCGACCTTGCGCGTGCCAAGGTCCGCTTCAGGATCGGCGGGCAGCAGGTCGGTGAACTGGTTGTCGAAGGTCAGCGGGGTCACGGCGGGCTCGGAGTGGCAGGCGCGCACTGTAGCGGGTGCGGCGAATACGACTGGCGGTTTTGCGAAGGACTGCGCAATACCGATGTGCGCGAGCATAGTATCGTGCGCGGTACCGGGGGGCAGGCGCGGTGCACGTGGGGAGCCAGTTATGCGTTCGTTTTTTCGAATGCTGCCGTTGGTGGCGGTACTTGCGGCAATGCCGGTCGCAGACGCGATCGCATTGGCGGTCAGCAGCACCTTGCCGGCGTCCAACGCCGGCAACATCGCACGCGGTGCTGCGATCGTGCTCGACTTCGACCGGGCGGTGAATACCGCGACCGTGACGCCCAGCAGCTTTCGGGTGTGGGGACGCTCGGGCGGGCGCATGACCGGCACCCTGACCTGGAGCAACGGAAACCAGAGGCTCACGTTTGCACCGTCGCGGAACTTTTTCCCCGGCGAGCTGGTGCATGTGAATCTGGCCGCGAGCATTGCCGGGGCGGATGCCACGCCGCTGACCACCGGCGGACGCACTTTGAATTACCTCACTGCCGTCGGTGCGGCGACCGCCACCTTCGACTTGATCGATACCGTGTCGGTGCGCAGTCCAGGCGGCTCGACCACGCGCCTGTACGGCGGCAACTTTCCCGACATCAACCACGACGGCTGGATCGACTACGTGGCCGTCAACGAGATCAGCGCCGACCTGCGCGTACTGCTCAATCGCGCCGATGGCAGTGGTCTTTTGCATCCGGTGATCCAGCCGCCGCGCGCGATCGGGGTCGAGGCCAGCCCCAATGAGGCGGCCGATTTCGACCACGACGGCCTGCTCGACATGGCGACCGCCAACACCACCAGCAATTCGGTGTCGGTAGTGCTGGGCAACGGTGACGGAACCTTCGATCCGCAGCAGGAGCTTGGCGTGGCGAGCTCGCCGCATGGCCTGGCCGCGCTCGATGTCGATGGCGATGCGGATCTCGATCTGGTGGTCGCTACCAGCGGTGGCAACACCATGAGCCTGCTGCGCAACAACGGTGCCGGCGTATTCGGCCAGCGCAGCGATTTCGATTCCGGCGGCAACGGCGAGTACGCGCTCGGCTATGGCGACATGAACAACGACGGCATCGTCGATCTGGTCGTCGGCACCCAGAACGACGAGAGCATTCGCGTATTGCGCGGCAACGGCGATGGCACCTTCACCGCGCAGGCGGCGGCCATCGCGCGCGGACGGCCGTGGATGATCGCGATCGGCGACGTCAACGGCGACCGCTTTCTCGATGTCGCGGTGGCCAACGGGGTCAGCAACAACGGCGCGATCCTGCTCGGCAACGGCGACGGCACCCTGCAGTCCGGGGTAGTCGTGAACCTCGGTGGCAGCACCAGCACGGTCATCGCCACCGATCTGGGCGATCTGGATGGCGATGGCGATCTCGACTGGGTGCTGTCGAGTTTTGGCGGCGGTCGCTGGTACGTGATGCTCAACAACGCGCAGGGTGCCTTCAGCGTGCTGCGCCAGATCACGGCTCCCAATGCCGGCTCGTGCGGATCGCTGTACGACTTCGACAACGACGGCGACCTCGACATGGTGCTGGCCGACGAGATCGCCGACGTGGTGCTGCTGTACCGCAATGGCCCGAGCGTGCTGTTCGGCAACGGTTTCGAACCGCTGCCCTGATTCTGCGATCAGGGCGTCTGCAGCATGCGTGCGATCAGCGCATCCTTGTCGGCCCACAGCTGGTTGACCCAGGTCTGGAAGGCTGCGCGGAAATGCGGGTCGTTTTCGTAGTCGCCGTCGAGCAGCTCGCGCGGGATCGGCAACTCGCGCACATCGACGCGGATTTCGGCCACCTCGCCCGCCAGCAGGTTGATCATGGTCGGGCGACCGTGCGGGTAAACGATGGTGACATCGAGCATGGAGCGCAGGGTGCCGCCCATCGCGCCGAGCACGAAGGCCACCCCGCCAGCGCGCGGTCGCAGCAGGTTGCGGTAGGGTGAGCTCTGGCTTGCGTGCTTGGCGGGACTCAAGCGGGTGCCCTCGACGAAGTTGGTGACCGAGACGGGGATCTCGCTGAATTTGCGGCAGGCCTTGCGCGTGGCCTCCAGGTCCTTGCCGCGCAGTTCGGGGCGGCGCTCCAGCAGTTGGCGCGAATAGCGGCGCATGAATGGAAAATCCAGCGCCCACCAGACCAGCCCCAGCAGCGGCACCCAGATCAACTGCTGCTTGAGGAAGAACTTCAGAAACGGCGCACGGCCGTTGAGCGCATGCTGCAGCACCGGAATATCGACCCAACTCTGGTGGTTTACCAGTACCAGGTACCAGCCTTCGTGCTGCAGCCCGTCGACGCCCTCGATGCGCCAGCGGATCGGGGTGAACAGGTCGAGCAGGCGCGAGTTCATCGACACCCACCCCTCGGCGAGGCCGACCAGCACCCGCGACAGCGCGCGGCGCGCTGCCGCCACGGGCAGCAGGGCCTTGACCAGTGCGACCACCAGCAGGGGCGTCGCGTGGA
>JBBSDI010000327.1:0-4092 GCA_038249585.1 Lysobacterales bacterium
CGCAGCAGCGGCGAGCAGCAGGCCGATTCCCAAGGCCGTCCATCCCAACCAGTCCATAGCGTTACTCCGTTTGCCTGCGCTTCGCCCCTTCAGACGAGCACATCCTGCAGCGGTCGCCGCATCGACCACGGCATGGCGGGACCGCGTCCGAAGCGCACCACCAGGTCGGGGCGCTCGCCGGCCTTCAGGTCCAGCCATTGCGCGAACTGTGGCCGCAGCGCGCCGACCTCGACGGGCTGGTTCACGAACGCATTGCGGATGCCCAGGGCCGTGGCCTGCAGTGCAAAGCGCTCGTAGCAACGACCGCTCTCGACCCAATGTGGCTTGTCGCTGCGCTCGGAGACGAACACCGCAATGCCGGACGAGTTGCGAATCTGCCGCGCGTAGCGTTCGTTCTCGGATTTTGGTTTGAAGAACAGACTCATCGCACGGCTGCCCAGCCAGCGCGGCATGGTGGGGTTGCCCGTGGTGCCGGCGAACAGGCCATCGCCGGTGCGAAGCGCTTCGTCGCTGCCGAACCGGATCCATTGCTTGAGTTCCTCGACAAACGCAGCGTCGTTCATCTGCGCGGTGTTGGCAGCCACAACGTACTCCAGCACGCTCTCCATGGCCGGCCGGGCGGTCAACATCCGCACGCTTACGCCATCGCCGCTGCCCGCCTGTTGCAGCTGGCGCAGGTTCGCCGGCGAAATCGGCTGGCCGTCGTAATCGCCACGGGTGCACTGCCGCTCGGCGATGGCCTGAGACAACGGCGTGGTCCGCTGCCGTGTCGGCTCCAGATTCACCGCAATGATTCCATCGCCGCTCGCATCGAAGCGCGGCTCGGCGTGCAGACCGGTGGCCAGTGCGGCATGCACCAGATTCTCCGTTGCACAACCCAGCGAGACGAACAGGTGATGGTCGTCAGGGTCGACGGCTGGGCAGCGGCGCGTGAGGTCGGGCACGATGGCGATCGACTTTTCGGCGATCTGGAAGCGCCAGCATTGCGTGTTGTGGCTGGAAGGAGCCAGGCTTGCCTGGCGAACCAGATCGCGCATGGCAGTGGCCCGGTCGGCTGCAGGCTGCGAGGGCCCTCGCATGGCGCGCGCGACGCGCTGTTGTTCGTCGCCCGATGAACAAGCCGTCAACGTTGGCATGATCACGACACCGGCGGCGGCCAAGAGCAGCTGCCTCCGGGATGGCGGTTCGGGAATCGTTGCTGAGTGGTTCATGTCGTGGCTCGCTGTGCACCGAAGGCTGCCCGATCGAGCCAAGTCGGTCTGTTCGCTTCCGAACGCGGTAGCGCGGTTTCCGGTTTGTTGCAACTGTAATGAAATCACGAACAGTCAGCATGCTTTCGCTTGCGACCGTCCACAGAGTTGCCCCAAAAAGGGGGCGGACGAAACTGATTGGAGTTGCCGCGGGGCGGCGCAAACCACGAAATGTCGCGGGTCGCTTCAGCGTGCGCTCGACCATTGCCTGAAAGCGTGGATCACCCCGTGTCTGCTGCTCCCGGTAGCGGGGAAACCGTCTCTGGCACCTTGTCTCGGATCAACTCATTGTTCTGAATTTCGCCTACTTGCGCAGCCGCAGCATCTGGATTGTCTGCGCGACCGCCGCCGACGGATAGGCGACCTTCATGACGTCGATGAGCATCCGCCATTCAGCGCGGATGCCCTTCCAGTAGCCCATCTTCTCGGTCTTGCGCGACTGTGTTACCTGCTCCCAGCGCGTCACCGCAATCGAAAGCCGCCGCTCGATGATGCGCTGGTTCATGAAGATCTCGATGCCGAAGCGCGGTAGTCCGTGCATTTCCCTGAGAACTCCGTCGAGAAGGTCCTTTCTGACGACACGCTCGCCGGAAACGAAGTCCAGGCCGATGGCGCGGAACAGGGGCAGGCTGTTCTTGCGCAAGCTCAGGCTGATGTCGGTACGCCCCGACAGCACAGGTTCGGCAAGGGCCATCACGTGTTCTGCGGCCAACCCAATGAGGTCGGCGTCCAGCAACATCAGCAGCTCGTTGCGCGCGGCGCCGACACCGGTTGCCATGGCGATGCTCTTGCCACGATTGGACGCGTGCGAGATCAGGCGCACCGAGGCGAACTTGTTTACAACTTCGGCAGTGCCATCCTGCGATCCGTCATCGACGACGATGACCTCGTCGAGCAGCGGATGAATCGACACGATCGCGAGGACCGCGCCGATACGCGGCGCTTCGTTGAAGGCACAAATGACACAGGAGATTTTCGACATCCGGCTATTCTGCTTTCTCGCCTTCATTCGTCCATGGCGCCAGCGTTGGTACCGGTGTTTCTCTCCGGAACCGGTACTTCTCGCGCCGGGTTCCTCGCCTTCTACGAGGTGGCGCTCGTATCTCTACCGACGGAACAGATGTTGCGGTTCCTCGTGGCTCACGCGCCCGCGACCGTTCTTTTCGCCGGCGGCGGAGCGCGAACGACCAGCACCGCATTGGTGCCGCCGAATGCAAACGAGTTGCTCATCGCCGCGTCGATTCTAAGGCCTTGCCTGGCGCGGTTGGGAACGTAGTCGAGATCGCATTCCGGGTCGGGACATTGAAGGTGCATCGTGGGCGGAGCGGTTCCGGCTTCGAGAGCAAGCAAGGTCGCGATGAATTCGACCGCACCTGCGGCGCCGAGCAGGTGCCCGTGCATCGATTTGGTGGAGCTCACGGGCACACGATCGGCGTGCGTACCGAACACCTTGCGAATCGCGGCCGTCTCGATCGCGTCATTGACCGCGGTTGCGGTCCCGTGCGCATTGATATAGCCGATCTCGGCAGGATCGAGTCCGGCAGACTCCAATGCGAGCTGCATGGCCTCGCTTTGTCCCGCCACACTCGGATGCGTGATGTGCGCGCCATCCGTATGCAGCCCGTAGCCGACGAGTTCGCCGCGAATGCGGGCGCCGCGACGGATGGCGCGTTCCCACTCCTCCAGTACGAGCACTGCGGCTCCTTCACCGAGTACCAGCCCGCTGCGGTCCCGGGCGAAGGGCTTGCACGACGCCGATGCATCGCAGCGATCTTCGCCGGCCAGCGTCCGCAGCGCCTCCCACGCCTTGAGCGTGCCCAGGGTCAATGGCGCTTCCGCGCCGCCGGCAAGCATCGCCGGCGCTTCGCCGCTGCGGATTCGGCGCCAGGCTTCGCCGATGGCGACGGCTGACGACGAGCACGCGGTAGAGAACGTCAGATTGGGGCCGCTCAACCGATGATCGATGCCGATCCACGCGGCCGCCGCGTTGTTCATCGCCAACAGCACGCTGAATGGTTTGATCCGGTCCGAGTGATCGCGATACAGCGTGGCGTAGCCGTCTTCGACGCTGCACGCGCCGCCCATGCCGGTCCCGATGAACACGCCAGCGTGGCGGCGCTCCTCGTCGCTCAACTCCAAGCCAGCCTCGGTAACCGCCTGCGCTGCCGCGATCAGCGCGAACTGGCTGACGCGGTCGAGCATGCGCTGACGGGTCGGCGCGAAATGCGCGCCGGGGTCGAGGTCGGCGAGCGCCGCGACCCGGGTCGCCAGTCGAGGGGCGAATTGATCCGGCAAACGACGCACGCCGGATCGACCGGCGACCAGGTTTCCGAAAAACTCCTGCGGCGTATTACCGCAAGGTGACACGATACCCATGCCCGTCACCGCGACGCGTTTCACGGGCCCGCGGCGTCGACCGGCCGATCCACCGGCGCGATCACCGGCGTCGGCGCGTCGCGCTCGGCAATCAGGCGATCGATGTAGTCGGTGATGTCCTGCAGCGTCGAGAAGTTCTTCGCGGTCTCGGGATCCGCATCGTTCGCGGTCACCTTGAACTTCTCCTCGATCGCGAAGATCAGCTCGATGACTCCCAGCGAGTCGATCGCCAATTCGCTGGGCGAGGTTTCCGGCGTAAGCCTTTCTGGCGTCAGCTGGTAGTCCCGGACAAGAATTTCGCACAGCCCTTCAAAAGTTGTCATTCCCGTTCCTGATGGCCAGACCTGTGGTGCGCCATCCCAACGGAGGGCGTACTTGTTGGAGTCGCGGTCGGCACTACGGCACAGCTGACTTTGCCACCGAAGCGCGCGCCTGCGGTGAGGATACCCGGCCAGCGGCGCAGCAG
>JBBSDI010000328.1:0-4083 GCA_038249585.1 Lysobacterales bacterium
CAGTCCGATCAAGCCAGCGCAGCGGGTGACGTAGCGGGTCGCCACGAAGTGCGGCTGGTCGGCGAACTCGCGTTGCCACAGCCGGAACGCCACCGAGATCGCCGTGGTGTCGTCGCGCAAGGTCTGGATGAGCGCTGCGTATAGCGCGCGCCGCCGCTGGTTGGCGATGGCCTCTGTCGGTGCCGTACGTTCGCTCACGACAGCCTACCGTGGGCTGCCGCCGGATCCGCCCGCCTCGACCCCGCGATGGGTGCGGGCGGTCTGGAACTCCGGATAGGCCAGCTCATGGTGTTCGGTGTAGTCGAGCCCGGATTGCTCGTGTTCGGTCGGCGCGCGCAGGCCGACGCTGATGTCGACCAGCTTGAAGACCACGTAGCCGGCGGCAAAACCCCACACGGCCGCGGTCGCAGCACCGGTCGCCTGGATCAGGATACGGTCGGGATTGAACATGTCGCCGGCGAACAGCACGCCGGTCATCACGGTGCCGAACACACCGCAGAACGCATGCACCGGAACCGCGTCGACCACATCGTCGATCCGATAGCGCTGCAGCAACGCGCTGCCGCCGACGACGATCAAGCCGGCCAGCAGTCCGATCAACGCAGCGCTGGTCGGCGCCACGTACTTGGCACCCGCTGTGACCGACACCAGCCCGCCCAGTGCCCCGTTGATCACTACCGTCATCAGGATGGGTCTGCCGCGCAGCGCCTGCAGCGCAATTGCGCCGATCACTCCGGCCGATGCGCCGAGGTGGGTGTTGAGCACGATCCGTCCGAGATCGGAAAAATCCCTTTCGGTCGAGCCGCCGTTGAAACCCAGCCAGCCGATCCACAACAGGAACGCGCCAAGCGAGGCCAGCGGCAGGCTGTGGCCGGGGATATCGCGCACGCTGCCGTCGCGCCCGAAGCGCCCGAAGCGTGGTCCCAGCACCAGGACCGCTGCCAAGGCGACGAAACCGCCGATCGCATGCACGCCAGAACCGCCGGCGGAATCGAGAAAGCCCATGCCACGCAGCCAGCCCGGCGCGTCCGCCGTGCCGCCCCAGATCCAGCTGCCGTACAGCGGATAGATCAGGACCACCACCAAGAAGGTGCCGACCAGATACGGCAGGTAGCGGATGCGCTCAGCGACTGCGCCGCTGACGATGGTGGCCGCAGTGGCGGCGAAAAACGTCTGGTAGAGCACGTTGACCAGGCCGTCGCCACCATCGGGAATGAAGCCGGTGGTGCCGAACCAGCCGCTGGGGTTGGCGCCGAACATCAGGCCGAAGCCGATCACCCAGTAGCCGATCGAGGCGATCGCGCAGTCGGTGAAGTTCTTCATCAGAACATTGACCGAGTTCTTCGCGCGCGCCAGGCCGCTTTCCAGAAATGCGAAGCCCGGCTGCATCATCAGCACCAGGCCGGCGCACACGGCCGTCCACACCAGATGCAGGGTTTCCATGTCGCCCCCGGCGCCCTGCGCTGCAGCCAGCTGCGGCGATGCCAGCAGCAATATCGCTGCCAGCCTCGAAACCATTGGTGCCACCATGTCCAAGTCCCCTGAAAAAGACGCGCTGATCAACTGCAGCCGATTGCCCCTGCGGCAACCTGCAAGGCAGCGTGCCGACCCCTGTCGGCGATCGCGGCGCTTCGCGCTGCAATCCCCGCGCAATCGCGGTAATGCTTGAAATTACTGTGTCGCGATTCGACGCTGCCGCGCGCGGCACCGATCAGTACGCGTTCAGATCGAAGGAACTGTTGTCCTGGCCGGGCTCGCCGCCCTCGGCCAGCCGAATCTTCAGCGCCAGTCCGTCGCGGGAGTCGGCCTTGTTCAGCGCTTCTTCGAGATCGATGCGGCCTTCCTTGTACAGCGCATAAAGCGCCTGATCGAAGGTCTGCATGCTTTCGGCCAGCGATCGATCCATCGCCTCCTTGAGCTCGTGGATCTGGCCACGGCGCACCAGGTCGCGGATCAACGGCGTGTTGATCAGGATCTCCACCGCCGGCAGGCGCTTGCCGTCGCGGCCGGTGACCAGGCGCTGCGAGACCACGGCCTTCAGATTCAGCGACAGGTTCATCAGGATGTTCTTGTGCGCCGACTCCGGGAAGAAGTTGAGGATGCGCTCCAACGTTTGGTCGGCGTTGTTCGAGTGCAGGGTGGCCAGGCACAGATGGCCGGTTTCGGAGAAGCTGATCGCGGCCTCCATGGTTTCCATGTCGCGGATCTCGCCGATCAGGATCACGTCCGGCGCCTCGCGCATCGCGTTCTTGAGCGCCTGGTGATAGCTGTGGGTGTCGAGGCCCACTTCGCGCTGGTTGACGATCGATTTCTTGTGCCGGTGCAGGAATTCGATCGGGTCTTCGATGGTCAGGATATGACCCGAGCTGTTGGAGTTGCGGTAGTCGAGCATGGCCGCGAGGGTGGTGGACTTGCCCGAGCCGGTCGAGCCGACCACCAGGATCAGGCCGCGTGCTTCCAGGATCAAGGTGCGCAGCACTGCCGGCAGCTTGAGCGTATCGATGCTGGCGATATCGCTCTTGATTGCGCGGATCACCATGCCCACTTCGCCGCGCTGCTTGAACACATTGATGCGGAAGCGGCCAGCATCCTTGACCGCAATCGCCATGTTCATTTCCAGATCGCGCTCGAATGCCGGGACCTGGCCCTCGTCCATCAGCGAATAGGCGATCTTCTTGACCATGCCACCGGGCAGGCCGGTATTTCCGAGCGGGTAGAGTCGACCCTCGACCTTGATGTTCACCGGTGCCCCGGTGGTGAGGAACATGTCCGAGGCGCCCTTCTCGGTCATCAACTTGAGGAAGTAGCCGATGTCCATGCAATAGTCCCGACCGTAGCGCCGCTAGCGGCGCTGCCCTTGAGTTCTTACCCGTTGCAAACCTTCAGGCACGTTCACACAATAGCGCTGGACCGGCCTGATCCCACGGAAGTTTATGACATCTATGCACGCAAAAATCCATCGGGTCTGGTCGCTGATTGCGGTTGTGGCCTTGCTTGCAGGCTGTGCGACTGCGCCGCCGCCTCTGACCGAGCTTGCCGACGCCCGTGCGGAGGTGGAGCGCGCGCGCGCGGCCGGGGCCGGCGCCAGCGCACCGGTCGAACTGCGCTTTGCCGAGGACAAGCTTGGCGCGGCCCAGATCGCCAGCGCGGATCGCGACTATGCGCTCGCTGGCAGTCTCGCCACCCAGGCAGAAGTCGATGCGGAGCTGGCAAGCGCCAAGGCGCGCGCGGCTCGCGCGCGCAACGCCGTGCGCGAGAAGACCGACGACAATGCGCGCCTGCGCCGCGAACTGCTGACCGAAGAGGGCGCGCCATGAGCCGCCAGGTCGCTGCGTTGGCGACAGTGTTGGCGGCAGTCGCTGCACTGTCGCTGGCCGCCTGCGGTTCCGCGCCCAAGCGCGATCTGGATCGCGAACGGATCGAGGCCACTCTCGCGCAGCTCGAGTCCGATGCGAGCCTCGCGCCGCTGGCCGCGACCGAGATCGCGCGCGCGCGCGATGCCGTGCGCGACCTGGCCAATGCGGTGGGAATCAACGACGAGGCGCGCGCCACCCTCGCCTACGTGGCCGAGCGGCGGATCGACATCGCTTACGCCGCAGCGCAGGCGGCGCTGGAAGAAAGCAAGCTGCAGCAACTCGAGCGCGAGGGCGCTCAGATCCGTCTGGAGGCGAGCCGGCGCGACGCGGAACTGACGCGCCTGGAGGCCGAGAAGCTGCGCGTGCAGAACCTCGCCCGCGCCGAGGAAGCCGAGCGCGCGCGGGCCGACACGGTCGAGGCCCTGGCGCTGCGCGACGTGAGCGCGCTCGAGGCGCAAGCGGCACGCGCGCAGGCCCAGCAGTCCCAGCGCGTGGCGCGCGCGCAAGCCGAAGAGGCGGGGCTGGCGCGGCAGGAGGCCGAACTTGCGATGGCCACTGTCGACAGCCTGCGGATGCAGATGCAGACCCTGTCGGCGCGGCGCGAGGGGCGCGGCGAGGTGATGACGCTCGGCGAATCGGTGTTCCCGCCGGGCAAGACCATGCTGCAGCCCGAGGCGCTGGCCAATCTCGATCGCGTGGTCGAGTTCGTCAATCGCGATCCCGCCAG
>JBBSDI010000329.1:0-4081 GCA_038249585.1 Lysobacterales bacterium
GACCTGCCGCAAGCACCGCCGACCGCAGCGGCAAAAACTACCGCTCCACGCCACACCACCCTCGGTCACCCGGTACGCGTACCACCCACGGTCATCTCGCTGATGCGCAAGGTCGGCTGGCCGACGCCGACCGGTACGCTCTGACCGTCCTTGCCGCACACGCCGACGCCGGTATCCAGACGCATGTCGTTGCCGATCATGTCGATGCGGGTCATTGTTTCCGGCCCGCTGCCGATCAACGTGGCGCCCTTGACCGGGCGGGTCACCTTGCCGTCTTCGATCAGGTACGCCTCGCTGGCCGAGAACACGAACTTGCCGTTGGTGATGTCGACCTGACCGCCGGCGAAGTTGACCGCGTAGAGCCCCTTCTTGACCGAGGCGATGATCTCTTCGGGAGCATATGGCCCGGGCTGCATGTAAGTGTTGGTCATGCGCGGCATCGGCAGATGCGCGAACGACTCGCGGCGACCATTGCCGGTCGGCGCCACGCCCATCAGCTGCGCATTGAGGCGATCCTGGATATAGCCGCGCAGGATGCCGTCCTCGATGAGCACGTTGCACTGGGTCGGCGTGCCTTCGTCGTCGACCGTGAGCGATCCGCGCCGCTCCGGCAGCGTGCCGTCGTCGACCACCGTGACGCCGCGCGCGGCCACCTGCTGGCCGATGCGACCACTGAAGGCGCTCATGCCCTTGCGGTTGAAATCCCCTTCGAGACCGTGACCGACCGCCTCGTGCAGCAGCACGCCGGGCCAGCCGGGACCGAGCACGACCTGCATCGCGCCGGCCGGCGCGTCGACGGCATCGAGGTTCACCAGCGCCTGGCGCACCGCCTCGCGCGCGAACTCGAACGGCAGCCCGCCCTCGATCAGCCGCGTATAGGCAAAGCGGCCGCCACCGCCCGCCGAGCCGCTCTCGCGGCGATTGCCGTCTTCGGCGATCACCTGCACGTTGAAACGCACCAGCGGCCGCACGTCGCCGGCCAGCACGCCGTCGCTGGCAGCGACCAGGATGGTATCGAGCGATCCGGCGATGCTCACGATCACCTGCTTGATGCGCGGATCGAGCGCGCGCGCATAGGCATCGACCTCGCGCAGCAGTGCTACTTTCTGTGCCGGCGCCAGGGTCTCGATCGGATCGAGCGGCTCGTAGAGCGCTGCCGGGCCGCGCGCGGAGAGTGCCTGTGCACCGACCTCGGCGCCGCTGCGCGCAATCGCGCGCGCCGATGCGGATGCCTCCAGCAGTGCGGGCAGCGCGATCTCGTCGGTATAGGCAAAGCCGGTCTTCTCGCCGCTGATCGCGCGCACGCCGGCGCCCTGCTCGATGGAGTGGGTGCCCTCACGCACGATGCCGTCCTCCAGCGCCCAGCTCTCATAGCGCGAATGCTGGAAATACACGTCTGCGCGATCGATCCCCGGCGTCATGATGCGCGCGAAGATGCGCTCAAGATCGCCGCTGGCCAAACCGGCGGGATCGAGCAGGCGGGAACGTGCGAGGGCAAACACCTGGGACATGGACGCATCTCGCTACAGCGTGGCCGGTCAGTCTACCCGAGGTGCTGTTGCTGCCGCTTTCACGCCGCCGCCTCCTGCGTCGACCCGTGCCGCATCGGCAACTCGACGACGAAGGTGGCGCCAAGTCCAGGCTCGCCTTCCGCGCGCACCCGGCCGCCATGGCGCTCGACGATCTTGCGCACGATGGCCAGACCGATGCCGGTGCCGGCGTACTCGGCGCGCCCATGCAGGCGCTGGAACGGCGCGAAAATGCGCTCACTGTACGCGGGCTCGAAACCAATGCCGTTGTCGATCACGCGCAGTCGGATCCAGGGCTCGCCGGACTCGCCGGAACCGGGCTGCGCACTGGCAAAGACCTCCGCCCGCACCGCAACCACTGGCACGCGATCGGCATGCCGATACTTCAAGGCATTGCCGATCAGGTTCTGCAGCAGTTGCGCCATCTGCATGCGATCGGCATCGATCACCGGCAGCGGGCCGCTGTCGATGCTGCCGGCACTCACACGCAGGCTTTCTTCGAGATCGCCGAGCACGTCGGCCAGCACGTCGGCCAGTGCTACCGGTACGAACGGCTCTGCGGTGCTGGAAACCCGCGAGTAGTCGAGCAGATCGGAAATCAAGGTCGACATGCGCTGTGCTGCGTGGTCCATGCGCAAAAGGTAGTCGCGCCCATCCTCGCCCAGAAGTGCTGCGAAGCGCGAACGCAGGCGATCGCCGAAGGCCTCGATCTTGCGCAGCGGCTCCTGCAGGTCGTGCGAGGCGATATAGGCAAACTGCTGCAGCTCTTCGTTGCGCGACTGCAGTTCGCGCAACGCCTGCTCGCGGGCAGTCTCGGCGACCATGTACTCGGTCATGTCGTGGCCGGCGACGTACAGGTCGCCGTCGACCGATGGTGAGGAGCTCCACGCGACCCAGCGGACCTCGCCACTGCGGGTGATGCTGCGCGTCGCGCGTGCTTCGCGCGGCTGCTTGTCGCGCGCCTTGTTGAATCCCGCGAACGCACGTTCGCGATCCGCCGGATGGGTGAAGTCGAATGCGAACCGGCCGAGCAGCTTTTCCCGCTCGACGCCAAACAGCCGACACAGCGCCGGATTCGCCTCCACGAAGCGGCCACTGCCGTCGAGAATACAAAACAACTCGCGCGAGGCCTCGAAGAAGCGGTCGCGTTCGAGCACTGCACGCTCCTGCAGTTTCTGCACGGTGATGTCCTGTACCGTGGCAACCATGCGCTGTGTGCCGTCGCCGTCGATCAGCGGTCGCGCGACGGTGTGCACCCAGTGGATGCTACCGTCGGGCCAGGTGATGCGGTGCTGGATATCGAACCCTTGCCCGGTGCGCACCTTTTCTGCGGTGACCGGCAACAACGTTGCAGCATCTTCCGGATGCCACAGCGCGCGCAGTTCCGCGCGGTCGGCGGGAAGTTCCGACTCGGCGCGACCGAGCACGCGCGCTGCCGGTCCCGACCAGCGCAATTGTTCGTTCGCATCCATCTCGAAGCGCGCGAGATCGGCGATATCGAGCGCCTCGGCGAGGTCGGCCTCGCGCCGGCGCAAGCTTTCGATCGTGGCGCGTTCGGCGCTGACATCGCGGGCCACCACACCGATCCCGGCGGGCAATGGGAAGGCCTGCAGCGACATCCAGATGCCCAGCTTTTCGTCGTAGATCTCGAAATGCTCGATGCAGCGCAATTCCATGGCGCGTCGGTAGTGTGCACCGAGATCGCGTTCGGCGTTGTCCGATGTCTCCCAAACAGTGCGACCAATGACGCGCTCGCGGGACTGCCGCACCATGCGTTCGCTGGCGCGGTTGAGGTAAGTGAAAACCCAGTTGCGGTCGATCGCGAAGAACGCATCTGGCAAACCCTCCAGCAGCTCTGCGATCTCGCGCTGCGATTGCTCGGCGTGAGCGCGCGCGCGCTGTGCTTCCACGGCGCGTTCGCGAGCGCCAGCACCCAGGATGCTGATCGCCGCCAGCAGCGCGGCGATCAGCAAACCGCCACCGAGGATCGCCGGCGGCAAGCGCGATCTCAGGCGCTCGACGGTCTCCGCGCGCGGCCACACGGTCAGATGCAGCGGCACCCCGAGCATCGCGAGATTCGCGGTACGCAGGTACGCGACCAGCGGGGCGTCGCCGATCGGAACTGCCGCACTGCCCTGGACGCCGAAGTCGACACCATCGATGACCACATGCGCGCCGAAGCCCGGCACCGGCTTGCCGACGACGGCAGGCAGGTCCGCATCGGTCACGTGGAACAACGCGATCAGGGTGCCGCTGGCCAACCCGTCGGACCATCCAGTCATGCCGAGGCTGCGTGGCCGGCCGCCGTTGGCGGCCGCCGCGCCGAATGCCGCCGCGCGCCCACCACCGCTGGCAGCGCGCAGTCGCGCTTCGAGCGGGCTGAATTGGGCAACGGTTCGAACCGCGGCAAGCGGTTCGAACACCGTCCCAAGCGCGGCATACGACAGCACGCTGCCGTCATCGCCGAGCCAGGTCAACCGCGCCAGGGTCCGGTAGCGCGCCGACATCGCCTTGCCTGCTGCCTGCACCCGTGCCGACCGCGCCGGTGGCTC
>JBBSDI010000330.1:0-4074 GCA_038249585.1 Lysobacterales bacterium
GAATTCGACATCGACATTTGCGATACGCGCTGGCGGCCACTGCGGGTTGTAGTCGAGGTCGGCGTCGCGCACCTGCGCGCGCGCCTCCAAGCGCCCGGTCGGCTCGCGGAACGGCCAGTCATCGAGATCGCCGTGCAGGATCGCAGTGCCGCTTTCGAGAATGCCGCCGACCAGCGCGCGATCCAGCCATGCCACGGTTTGCGCCGGCATCACGTTGACCGGCCAGAAAGCGCCCACGCGCGCAATCTCTCCATGGTCGACGACCAGACCCAGATCGATCGTCGGGCGGCCGCCGCTGCCGTCGAACTGAAGCTGCGTGTGCGCGCGCGCGGCGAATCCCTGCCCGCTCAGGCGCAGGCCGCTGGTCTCGATATGCACAACCCCGTCGTCGCGCCAGAATCCGAAGCTGCCCTCGTGCAGGGTGATCGCAAGCGGTTCGCGAAACACGTGCGGCGCGCGCACCGTGATGGCCAGATCCGGATCCGGCTCGAGCACGAATACGCCGTCGCTGGCCGACAGCGTGCCCGACACACTGTCGACGCCGGGCGTGCGGCTGCCGGCGGCGATCCGCACCCGTTCCAGTCGCGCACTGCCGCTGGCGCGTCCATCCACGAAATCGAGACTGACCGCTGCCAGCGCGCCAGCGGGCGAGTTTTCGTACAGCACGCGCCGCAGGCCTGCAGGCAGCGCGTCGCTGAGTGCCAGCAACGGCGACGCGCCGGACAGCTCGATGCGCGGCGAGCGCACCGCGATCGGCGCGTCGAGCGCCGCCTGGCGTAGTGCGATTCGCGTATCCGGTGTGGTGGCATCGCGCGTCCGCCAGTCCAGCCAGTCGGCCAGCCACGCATCGCCATCGCGTTCGAAGCGTGCCGCCACGCGCAGGTAAGGCAGGCTCGCCCGCGGCTCGATCGCGATGCCGGATGAGAACGGCACCGCTGCAGTGCCGCGCAGGACCAGATCGCTGGCGCTCGCATCGACGCGCAGGCGCTCGAGTCGACTCTCGAAGCTCAGCCACACGTCGGCATCCACGTTGCCACGCGCCGGCAGCACGCCGGCCAGCGGCACGTTGCGCAGCCAGCGTTCGGCATCCACGCCGCGAGCGCCGAGCCAGCAATCCTGGCCAGTGCCCGCGGCACTGCACACGAAGCGCAGCGGAGCAAGCGCGGGATCGATCCATGCCACGCCGCCGAAGCGGCGCGCGCCATACTCGTTGCTGACCCGCAGATCGACCCGTGCCAGCTGGACATCCAGCGCGCTGGCGGCATCGCGAACACGCACTCGCGCATCGCGAACCGCCACCCCGGTCAGGTCGAGCACCGCGTCGATATCGATCGTGGTGTTGGCGCTGCCCAGGCGCGCAACGCGCCAGCGGCCATCGGCACCGCGCTCGGCGTCGATCTCAAGGCCCACGAGGCGGAACTCGCTGAAGCTGACCCCACGACGGGCCCAGGCATAGAAATCGATCGCCAGTTCAGCCTGCCCGATCGTAAACGGCTGCTCATTGGCCGGCCCTGCCACCGACAGTCCATCGAGGGTGAAGATCGGGCCGCTGTGCACCCACTCGGCGCGCAATGCGGTGAAGTCCACCGTGCGGCCCAGACGCGTGCCGAGGAACTCGCGCACGCGATCGGGATGCTCGACCAGCCACGGCAGCGCGGTGGCAGCGCTCGCCAGCACCAGCGCCATGCCGATCACCGCAAATGCAAAGATGCCCAGCAGGCCCCGGCGCAGGCGCCGCCAGCGCCGCTGGGCAGGGCTCAGGTGGGCGTGCATGCGGTCAACCCGCTCGCCAGGCGCAAGCAGCGCAATGGCACAGCATGCAGCATTAGAGCAGCACCACGTCGTACTGTTCCTGCGCGTACTGATCTTCGGCCTGGAAGCGGATCGTCTTGCCGATGAACTCCTCCAGCTCGGCGACCGCGGCGGACTCTTCTTCGAGGATCTTGTTGACCACCCGCGGCGCTGCCAGCACCAGCAGTTTGGCCGATTCGAACAGGCGCACCGCGCGGATGATCTCGCGGAAGATCTCGTAACACAGGGTCTCGGGCGTCTTCAGGTTGCCGCGCCCGGCGCATGCGGAGCACGGCTCGCACAGCTGGCGTTCGAGGCTCTCGGTGGTGCGCTTGCGGGTCATCTCGACCAGGCCCAGCGGGCTCATGTCATACACCGTGGTCTTGGAGTGATCGCGCGACAGTGCTTTCTCCAGCGTGCGCAGCACCTGCCGCTTGTGCTCATCATCGGTCATGTCGATGAAATCGATGATGATGATACCGCCGAGATTGCGCAGGCGCAGCTGCCGCGCGGCCGCCTGCGCGGCTTCCAGGTTGGTGCGATAGACCGTTTCTTCGAGGTTGCGCGAACCCAGGAAAGCCCCGGTGTTGACGTCGATGGTGGTCATCGCCTCGGTCTGGTCGATCACCAGATGGCCGCCGGACTTCAGCGGCACTTCTTTTTTCAGCGCGCGCTGGATCTCGTCCTCGATGCCGTACAGATCGAAAATCGGCCGCTCGCCGGGGTAGTGCTCCAGACGCTCGGCAAGTTCCGGCATGAACTGTTCGGTAAACCGCGCGAGGCGCTCGAAGGTTTCGCGCGAATCGACCCGCACCTTCTCGACATTGCTGCGCATCAGGTCGCGCACGCAACGCAACGGCAGCGACAGATCCTCGTAGATGCGCTCGCCAGCCTTGGCGACCTTGATCTGCTCCTGCACCGCGCTCCATACCTTGGCCAGGTAGTCGACATCCTCGGCCAGCGCCTCCGCAGACTGGCCCTCGGCATTGGTGCGCAGGATGAAGCCGCAGCCCGGCGCGCGGACCTGCAGGCCCTGCACCACTTCCTTCAGACGCGCGCGCTCGGTCTCGTCGTCGATGCGTGCCGATACCCCGACCACCTTGCTGGTCGGCAGCACCACCAGGCAGCGCGAGGGCAGCGACAGGTGGGTGGTCAGGCGCGCACCCTTGCTGCCGATCGGGTCCTTGACCACCTGCACCACGATCTCCTGGCCTTCGCGCAGCAGTTCGGCGATCGGCGGCGTGGGCCCCGCACCCTCGCCGCCTTCCAAAGCCTCGGCCGCGGGTGTGCGAAGTATGTCGGATGCGTGCAGGAATGCCGCGCGGTCCAGTCCGATCTCCACGAACGCCGCCTGCATGCCCGGCATGACCCGCGACACCCGGCCCTTGTAGATGTTGCCGTAATAGCCGCGGCGGGCGGTGCGCTCGATGTACACCTCCTGCAGCATGCCGTTTTCGACCACCGCGACTCGGGTCTCGCGCGGCGTCATGTTGATCAGGATCTCTTCGGACACGGGCAGGGCGGCCATCGACAGCGGGAATACCACTGTTATAGCTGGAGCGGCGCCCCTGCCGCACCTTTTGCCGCGCCGCCGTTCAGCTGACGGGCCGGATCCCGAACTGAGCGAGCACGCTTGCGGTCTCATGCAGCGGCAGTCCCATCACGCCGGTGTAACTTCCGGCGATGTGGGTGATGAAGCCGCCAGCCCGTCCCTGGATCGCATAGGCGCCCGCCTTGCCCTGCCATTCGCCCGACGCCAGATAGTCCGTCAGCGCGGCATCGTCGAGCATTGCGAAACGCACGTCGGTGATGGAGAGCACGCACGCTGCACGCGACGCGTCCATGCAACACACCGCCGACAGCACCGTATGCGAGCGCCCCGAAAGCCGCAGCAGCATCCCGCGCGCAGCCGCCGCGTCCGCCGGCTTGCCGAACACCTCGCCATCGAGCACCACTTCGGTATCGGCGCCGAGAACGACAGCGTTCGCCGTCGCCCCCAGCGCGCGCAGTCCCGCCGCCGCCTTCTCGCGCGCCACGCGGCGCACGTAGTCGGCAGGCGGCTCGTTGCGCATCACCACCTCCGCCACCACGACATCGAGCACGCGATGGGTGATACAGAGCTGGTCGAGCAACTGCCGGCGGCGCGGCGACTGCGAGGCGAGATGGAGCATGGCTTGAAACCGACACTGAAGAGGCTGCATTATGCGGCCGCTGCCGGGCTCAGGCACCGGCAGCCCATAGCCGCCCAGGGAACGAGGGACCACGGGCGGTGATCATCTCGAC
>JBBSDI010000331.1:0-4050 GCA_038249585.1 Lysobacterales bacterium
CGCAAGGAGTATGAGCAAGAAAAAGCGAATCATGTGTGATGCTCAACGCGGGGGCTAACTACTATTCAACTCAAGTAATCGGCCCCGAACTGGGCTGGTAATTGCCCGAGTATCCGTCGCGCACCGCCTGATCGCAAGCCCGTTCCCCTGCGGGATTCAACAGCCTAAACCGGCTACGTGGAGCCTAATTGCGGGGTGTAATTCAGGCGCCTCGAATCCGCCACAGGCTGCCCCGGATACCATCCAGCGTCAAGACGCCGCGCCCCAGAAGCACCGCCCCCTCCCACCCCCTCAAA
Source organism: Lysobacterales bacterium (assembly GCA_038249585.1). Classification (GTDB taxonomy): domain Bacteria; phylum Pseudomonadota; class Gammaproteobacteria; order Xanthomonadales; family Ahniellaceae; genus UBA4656. Next base: position 297 of record JBBSDI010000331.1, read on the forward strand.
CCGTAATCGCCATCCCCCGATAGATACGCGAGCGGTACCGACTATCCTCCAGCCGCGCCAGCGGCGCTCCAGCCAGCAGCACAGCGCGCCCAAACCGCTCAAGTTCCTCGGCGGTCTCCGCCGCATCGCGCGGTTCCTCACTGCGCGCGCGCCGCGTGAGGTTGATCTGGTTGATCACCGCATCGTGCACGAGGCGCTCGCACTCCACGGCCAGCGTGCCGGTGAACGCGTGCAGGCTGGTCTTGAAGAAGTTGGCCAGTGCGAAGGGTTCGGCGGAGGAACCCGCCGGCACGTCGGGCGAGACCAGCATCAGGTTCGCATCGTCGTACAGCGCGGCCTTGCGCGCGACGCGGAAATGGTGGGTGAGTTGCTCTTCCACCATCGCGCGGAACGCCGCGGTGTCCATCCAGCGGCCGGAGGCGTCATGCACTTGATCGGGCAGCGGCGCGAACGGCGTGCAGACGATGGTTGCCGGACGGCCGCTGTCGCGCAGCGCGGCGTCCATCCCTGCCTCCACATCGCCGTTGCAGGCGACCACGCGCACCACTGCCGCTTCGCTGGGGCTCAGGTGCTCGATCACGGCCGCGGCGGCTGCCTTGGTGCGCGTGATGAGCACCACCTTGCCGGCCTGGCCCTGGGTGACGAACACCGACGCTGCGCGCGCCAGATGCTGCACCAGATGCTCGCCGACCAGCCACACGGTGCGTCCGCGCATCAGCTCCAGCCGCTCGCGCTTGACGCTGCCGAACAGCTCGCGCTCGGTGATCGAGCGCTCGAGGTTGAGCCCACCCGAGGGCTGGAAGGTCTCGCCGGAGATCGCGCGGTCGGCGAGGAAGTACACCGTGGCCAGCGCCACTTCGGTCTCGGTGGGCATGCGACGCAGGTGCAGCAGGGACAGCACGCCGTCGCGGATCTTGGTCGCCTCGCTGCGCACTTGCGCGGGTGGCAGGAAGGGCTCGGGCGGTACGACAAGCTTCGCCACGCAATCTTCGCCGGCCGCTACACCCTCGTCGCCGACAAGGTAGCCCGCGCGGGCCAGCCGCGCGACCAGCTTGCGCGCGATCGAGGCGTTGACCAGGAACTCGCTCCAGGTCGCGCCTTCTTCCTTTTCTGCGCGCACGGTCTTGGCCAGCCGCGCCAGCGGCGCGGGAGCGTCGCCGTCGAGGATGCGCGCGACGCTGTTGATCGCGATCCAATCCAGCAGCGTGTCCACCGGCTCGCCGGCGCGCAGGCCACGCACCACTGCGGCATACGCCGCGTTGAGGCGGCGGTTGTCGAGGATCAGCCGCCCGCGGCGCTCGAACAGGCCGGCCTTGCCGCCCTTGCCCTTGAGCCGCTCGCCCTCCACGGGTCCGGGTGCGATCGCGTTGATCTGGATCTCGGGGCCGACGAAGCGCGCGAGGCTTTCGGCGAGTGCGCGCTGGCCGGCCTTGGATACCGCGTAGTCGGAACGGTTCGGGTACGGCGTGGCGACATACTTCTCGCCGCCGAAGTAGGACGACACATTGAGGATGTAGCCGCTGCCCTGCGCCTTCATCAGCGGGATCACGCGCTGCATCAGCGCGTAGTTCGACACCAGGTTCGCATCCAGCGTGTAGCGCCACGCATCCAGCGACATGTCGACGACCATTTCTTCCGCGCCGGCGACACCCGCGCAGTTGATCAGGATGTCCACTCGACCGAAGGTGTCGAGCGTGACCTTGACGGCGTGCTCGACTGCGGCGAGGTCGCCGACGTCGACGCCGGCCAGGGTCTGCACGCGGCGGCGCGCGCCCCAGTAGCCGCTGTCCTCCAGTTCGGCCACGATCGCATCGCGCATCGCGGTGAGGCTCTCCGCGCCCCGCGCGACCAGCATCACGCGCGCGCCGGCGGCGGCGAGGAAGCGGCCGATCTGGCCGCCGATACCGGACGAGCCGCCGGTGATCAGCGCGACTTTTCCCTTGTGCAGGCCGTGCAGGGTTTCGATCTCGGGCACTGCGGCGCGGCGCGCGCCGGTGGCCTCGCGGATCGAGCGCGGCACATAGATATCGATCGGCTCGATGCGCCGATGGGTGAACAGCAGGCGCGCGACCTGGCGGGCGGCGAACGGCAGGTTCTCCGACTCCGAGTTGCTCCAGCGCAGCATCTGGTTGCCCCACTGCACCACGCCGGGTTCGCCCTCGCGCATGTCGGCGGCAGACTCCTGCCGCCAGACCCGCAGCAGCTCCTCCACCGCTGCGCGCAGCACGTCGGCCACCGCATTGCCGGCGCCGTCGTCGCCGTTGCTTAAGAAAACCACCCGCGCGCCCTGATCGAGGCCGGAGTAGCGGTGCCAGAAGCGCGACAGTTCGCGCGCCAGCGCCAGCATGCCGATGATCTCGCGCTCGATGAAGGCGGCGATCTCGGCGTCGGTGACCAGCGAGAGCGGGCCGCGCAGCGCGTGCGGCCCGGCTGCGGGCAGGATGATCGCGCCGGACAGCCGACCGCTGCCGGCCTCCGGTGCGAGTGCGGCGGCCACCGTGTGGGGCCGCGTGCGGTCGACCAGCACCGGCTGGATGCGGCGATCCTCGGGCGTGGGATCGAGGATCCCGGTCGCCTGCTTGACGAGCTCTGGCGTCGGCAGGCCGAGCAAGACCTCCGCACCGCAACGCGCCTGGATGCGCGCGATCTCCAGCGCATCGGCCAGCTGCTCACCGGCAGCGATGAGGATCTTCGCGCCAGTGCCGTCGACGGTGCGCAGCGCCGGCCGCGACATCCACGAGCTCTTGCTCTCCACCTCGGCGGCCATGCCGTGGGTGACCTCGAAGTCGTGGCCGTTGAATGCCGCCGACTCTTCGGTACCGAGGAACAGCACTGCGTTGGCCACATCGCGGATCGAGGGCAGGCCGAACTCCGGTTTGCCGCTGCGCGTGCGCGCCAGCGACATCCGGTCGATGAACTCGCGCGCGGTGGTGCCGCGGGTGCCGTGGCGCAGCTTGTCCATCGCGGCGAACACGTTGCGGATGCGCTCGCTGTCGATCGGCCCCGGCAGCACGGTGTTGACGCGGATGCCGCGCGCGCCCAGTTCCCGCGCGAGGTTGCGCGAGAGGGCGTTGAACGCCGCCTTCGGCACCACGTAGGCGGTGCGGCCGAAGTATTCGGTGCGCGAGAAGATGGTGGTGACGTTGACGATCGAGGCGCCGGGAGCCAGGTGCGGGATCGCCGCGCGGGTGACGTACCAGGCCATGCCGAGCAGGCTGCGCGCGGCGTCCTGCACGCTCTCGTTGTCGATGGAACCGGCTGCGCGCGCGGCATCCAGCTCGGCGCGATCCAGTGGCAGGTCCTCGATGCGCTGTTTGGGACCGGAGGAGCCTGCGTTGTTGACCAGCACGTCGATGCGCCCGTAAGCGGCGACGGTCGCGGCGATCGCGGCATGCACCTGCGCGGGATCGCCGCCGTCCATCGGCACCACCAGCGCGTGGTCGTGCGGGGCGCCGGCCTCGGCGAGCAGCGCTTCGCGGGTGGCATGGAGCCTGGCGACGTCGCGGCCAGCCATCGCCACCTTCGCGCCCTCGGCCAGATACAGGCGCACGATGTCGGTGCCGATGTTGCCGGCGGCACCGGTGATGAAGGCGATCTTGCCGGCGAGCCGGCCGGATGTCGCGCGTGATGCTGGCGCCGTGGTGACGGCCGCACTCGTGCGCTTCGCTGCTGACTTCGTAACCGCCTTCGGCGCGACCTTCGCCACAGCCTTCGCTGCGGCCTTCGCTGCGACCTTCGCTACGGCTTTCGGCGC
>JBBSDI010000332.1:0-4047 GCA_038249585.1 Lysobacterales bacterium
CAGTCGCTGCCATAACAGCTCCCACAGCGCAGAAACGATGCCGCAGCAACTCGATCGGCTCCCGTCAGGTGCTGCTCAACTGTGGGCGCCGCCATGGCGGCGACAGCAGAACCGCTGGCTTGCCGCAGTCGCTGCCATAACAGCTCCCACAGCGCAGAAGCGACGCCGCAGCAACTCGATCGGATCCCGCATATCTGTTGCTCCCTGTGGGAGCCGCCATGGCGGCGACAGCAGAACCGCGATCGCCTACGACCGCAAGCTCAAAAAATCCACGCTGACCACGAAGCGCAGCGATTCGAGGCGCACGCTGGCCTTGGGCAGCAGCTCTTCCAGCATCGCCAGCTCGTCGCGTGCGGCGTCGATCTCGCTGGCGCGCACGCTCGGATTGACCTTGGCGAGCGCTTCGAGACGGGCGATTTCCTCGCCGAGCACGGCACGAGCCGCGGTCACTGCCTTGGCGATCTCTTCACTGGCGCGCGCTTCCGCGCGGGTGCGGGCGGAAGCGAGCATCGGTGGCACCAGGGCTGCGAGGTGCTTGCGATAGCGCGCGACGTCGATGTTGCGCTCGCTCGAGCGTGCCAGCGCGTTGCCATCGGGCTGCCATTCGCTGCGATCGGCCAGCCGCGTATCGACCGCGGTGCGCAGCGGTAGCGGCGGCAGGAAGCGATCGGCGCCGAGCGTCGGCGGCGCGATGCACTCGATCACGAACACCGCTTCGAGCACGGCGCTGCGTGGTGGCAGACTGTCATCGACGGCGAAGGCAGCATTGCCGCTTTCGGCGCCGAGCAACAGGTCGAGTGCGCCGATGACCATCGGATGATCCATGCGCAGGAACAGCACGTCCTCGCGCGACAGCGCGGTGGCGCGATTGAAAGTGGCCTGGCGTGGTTCGCTGAGGCCGGGAAAGGCCTCGGTGGTCAGCATCTGAGGATCGAGCAGGAACAGTTGCGGGCCCTGTTCGTCGATGTTGACCCCGAAGTATTCGAACAGACGCATGATGAAATCGGCTGCCGAGCGATCGGCATCGGCCGCCGCCATCGCATCGATCAGGCGTTCGGCGCCGGGGGAGTAGCGGGTATTGAGCTCCAGCAGTCGGTCGCGGCCATCGGCGATTGTGCTGGCGAGTTCGGCGTGGGTGGCGGCGGTTTCGGACAGCAGCGGCTCCAGCATTGCGCCCGCATCGGGCTCATCGCGCGCCTGCGCGAGTGCGCCCGCGATCACTCGCTCGCCATAGCGCTTGAGCAGCTCGCGACCATCTTCGGGACTGCCGCGCAACGCACCCAGACCCTCGTCGTGCCAGCGCAGCAGCGCATGCTGCGCGCTGCCGTCGAACACGCAGACGTGCAGGTTCACGTCACCGCGCTGGCCGATGCGGTCGAGCCGTCCGATGCGCTGTTCCAGCAGGTCGGGATCGAGGGGCAGATCCCACAGCACCAGATGCTGGGCGAACTGGAAGTTGCGACCTTCCGAGCCGATCTCGGTGCACAGCAGCAGGCGCGCGCCTCCGGGATCGGCGAAGTGCGCGGCAGCGCGATCGCGCTGCACGATGCCCAGCCCTTCGTGGAAGCGCGCCAGCGCCACACCCGAGCGCAGGCGCAGGGCCTCGTCGAGTGCGTGCAGCTTGGCCTGGCAGCGGGTGATCAGCAGGAACTTGCCGCCCGGATGCGCATCCAGCAGGTCGACCAGCCAGGTCAGCCGTGGATCGTCGAGGTAGGACAGTGGCGGCGCGAATGGCGGCTCGGCGATGTCGCCGAGGAACTCCTCGATCAGCCGCTCGCGCAGCGTGTCGTCGCCGGCTGCCGGCAGCACCACGAGCCGCGGTACGCGTTGCGGGAATCCGCCGATCGCGACCCGGCGATTGCGGAACATTACCCGCCCGGTGCCATGACGGTCGACCAGATGGCGCAGCAGTTCTGCGCGCGCCTCGCTGTCGTCGCGCGCGATCAGATCGCTGGCTTCATCGCCGAGCAGGCCGATCAACTGCGCGCGGTCGTCGGGACCCAACGCAAGCGCGGCGTCCAGCTTGCCGGCCAGCTGCGACAGCGCAACATACTGCGCGCCTTCCTGCTGGAATGCCTCCAGGTCATGGAAGCGCGCGGCGTCGAGCAGGCGCAGTCGCGCGAAATGCCCGCTGCGGCCGAGCTGCTCGGGAGTGGCGGTCAGCAGCAAGACACCCGGCGTTTTCGCGGCCAGCGCCTCGACCAGCTGATACTCGCGGCTGGCGTTGTCGGGCGCCCATGCCAGATGGTGCGCCTCGTCGACTACCAGCAGGTCCCAGCCGGCCTTGATCGCGGCCTTGGCGCGCTCGGCCTTGCCCGACAGGAACGCGGTATCGGTGATCACCAGCTGTTCGTCGAGGAACGGATTGCGGCCGTCGCCGGACATCTCGATCGCCTCGGCGCGCTCCTCGTCGAAAATCGCGAAGTCGAGATTGAAGCGCCGGCGCAGCTCCACGAACCACTGGTAGACCAGCGCCTCGGGCAGCAGCACCAGCACCCGTCCGGCGCGACCCGAGGCAATCATGCGCGCGATCACCAGGCACGCCTCGATGGTCTTGCCGAGTCCGACCTCGTCGGCCAGCAGCACCCGTGGTGGGCGCCGTTCGGCCGCGATCTCTGCCACCCGCAGCTGATGCGGGATCAGATCGATGCGCGCGCACAGCGCGCCAAGACCGGCATCGCGGCGCGCCTGCGCACGGCGGGCCAGCGCCTCGACACGCAGCTCGAACACCTGCGAGCGATCGATACGGCCACCGACCAGACGGTCCTCGGCCTTGGAGATGTTCTGCACGTCGTCGAGCGCACCTTCCGGCACCCGATGCTCGCCGCCGCGATAGTGCAACACGCCGTTGCGATCCTCGACATCCTCGACCACGAACTGCGCGCCATTGGCCGCGATGCGGTCGCCGATGCGGAATGCCGCGCGCAGCAGTGGTGCACTGGCAATGGCGTAGACGCGCATGGTGCCGGTTGCCGCATACAGCATCTGCACTTGCCGCGCATCGGCGCGCAGGACGGTACCCAAACCCAGTTCGGGTTCGGCGGTGGACAGCCAGCGCTGGCCGGGGACAAAGGGCTGCATTGAAAGCATCGCGAAAGTGGGGGCGTGGATTATCCGCCAATCACGCGCGTTTCGCCCGATTCGTTGCCGGCGAGCTGGGTTCGGCACGCCATCGGCGCTCAGCCGGTTACACTTTGCCGGCCCACCTGGCCCCGACCGATGCGCCTGATTCTCACCTTGATCGCCCTGTTGCTGCCGCTGGCGGCAATCAGCGCAGACTGGCGCACAGACGCCGAAATCTCCGGCTATCAGCGCACCCCGCGTCATGCGGAGTCGCTGGCGTGGCTGCGCCGACTGGCCGCGGCGAGTACCCAGTTGCGGGTGGAATCCTTCGGTACCAGCCCGGAAGGGCGCGAACTGGTAGTGGTGATCGCCAGCGCCGACGGCAGCTTCACGCCGGAGCTTGCGCGTGCGCGCGGCAAGCGCGTGCTGCTGGTGCAGGCGGGCATCCACGCCGGCGAGATCGAGGGCAAGGATGCCGGCATGGCGCTGCTGCGCGACTTGACCGTGGCCGGCAAGCACCGCGGACTGCTCGACAACACCGTGCTGGTGTTCATTCCCATCTTCAACGTCGACGGCCACGAGCGGATCAGCCGCTACAACCGGGTCAATCAGAACGGTCCGCAGGCTATGGGCTGGCGCGCAACCGCGCAGAACCTCAACCTCAACCGCGACCACATCAAGGCCGATGCGCCGGAGATGCGCGCATGGCTGGGCCTGTGGACGCGCTGGTCGCCGGATCTGTTGATCGATATCCACACCACCAACGGCGCGGACTACGCCTACGAGCTCACCTGGTATCTGGAGGAGTGGGGCAACCAGGCCGAGGCAGTTCGCGCATGGCAGCGCGAAGCGCTGATCGATCGCGTGTTTCCCGCCACCGAGCGCCGCGGCCATCTGTTGGGGCCTTACATCAACCTCATCGACCATCGCGATATCCGCAAGGGTCTGGTGAATTTCGGTTCGGGTCCGCGCTTTTCGACCGGC
>JBBSDI010000333.1:0-4028 GCA_038249585.1 Lysobacterales bacterium
GGTTACCCGGGGCCGGGTTAGCTGCCGTGGCCTCGTCCCACGTCGCCGGCATGCGGGATCCCACAGATTGCACCGCTGGCGATGGCCGGACTTACTTGCTGTGGGAGCTGCGATGGCAGCGACTGGGGTCGCGGCAGTAGCCAAGGTTCCCGTCGCCGGCATGCCGGCTCCCACAGATTGCACAGCTGGCGATGGCAGGACTTACTTGCTGTGGGAGCTGCCATGGCAGCGACCGGGGTCGCGGCATTAGCCAAGGTTCCCGTCGCCGGCATGCCGGGTCCCACAGCGAGATGCTGTGCTCGGTGCAAGCCTGGTGACAGCGAAGCGCGCGTGGTGTGCGGGGCTTGTTCGAAGGCTCACTGGCCGCGCGCGCGCGCCATCAGCGCTTCGATCTGGTCTGGATCCTTCGGCACCTCGGCGCTGAGCACCTGCGCGGCACCGCGGGTCACCACCACATCGTCCTCGATGCGCACGCCGATCCCGCGCCAGCGGCGATCCACGCCCTTGGCATCGGCTGCCACGTAGATGCCCGGCTCCACGGTCATCACCATGCCGGGCTCGAGCTCGCGGAATTCGCCGTCGATGCGGTAGTCGCCGACATCGTGTACATCCAGACCCAGCCAATGGCCGGTCTTGTGCATGTAGTAGGGCTTGTACGCCTCCGCCTTGAGGTTGGCTTCGAGCCGGCCCTTGAGGATGCCCAGGCGAATCAGGCCGCGCGTGATTGCGCGCACCGCCGCTGAATGCGGCGCGATCCAGCTGTTGCCGGCCTGCACCTGTTCGATGGCGGCATGCTGGGCCTCCAGCACCACGGAATAGATCGCAAGCTGCGCATCGCTGAAGCGACCGTTGACCGGATAGGTGCGGGTGATGTCCGAGGCGTAGCACTGGTACTCGGCACCGGCATCGACCAGCAGCAGATCGCCATCGCTGAGCGGCGCGTTGTTGGCGCGGTAGTGCAACACGCAGGCATTGGCGCCACCGCCCACGATCGGCTCGTAGGATGGCACCGCGTGGTGGCTGCGGAACACCTGCAGCAGCTCGCCCTCGATCTGCGCTTCGTTCATGCCCGGTCGCACGCTTTGCATCGCGCGCAGATGGGCCTTGGCCGCGATGCTCGCGGATTTCTGCATGGTGCGCAGTTCGGCGCGCGATTTGAACAGCCGCAGGTCGTGCAGCGGATGCCCGAGGGCCACGAATTCGTGCGGCGGCACCGCGCCGGTTCGCAGCTGCGCGCGCACGCGGTTGACCCAGCCGATCAGCTTCAGGTCGAAGTCGGTATCGCGTCCGAAGTGGTAGTAGACCCGCGAGCGGCCCTCGATCATGCCCGGCAGGATGTCGTCGATATCGTCGATCGGGAACGCGTCGTCGGCGCCCAGCTGGGCGACCGCGCCTTCGGTGCCGGCGCGCGGGCCATCCCAGCGCTCGCGCTCGGGATCGCGCTCGCGGCAAAACACGATCACCTCGCCATGCGCACGACCCGGGATCAGCGCCAGCACCGCATCCGGCTCGGCAAATCCGGTCAGGTAGTGGAAGTCCGAATCCTGCCGGTACGGATAGTGCGCATCGTTGTTGCGGATGCGCTCGGGCGCGGCGGCGATGATGGCGATGGCGTCGCGACCGATCATGCGCATCAGCTGGCGACGGCGGCGGGCGAATTCGGCGCGGGTGATCACTGCTGGGTCGATATCCGGAGCGGGGAATCGGGAACGCTGCGCGGCAATCGTATCGCGCAGCGACTGCGCGCGTTCAATGGCGGGTCGCCTCGCGCGGCACCCGGGACAGCTCGGTGCGCACCAGCAAAGCACCTACGCGCACGTACTCGACCACCTCGGCATAGGCCTCTTCGTCGTCCTCGACGCTGTCGCCCTCGTCGAAGTTGGCCGCAGCGATGCGCCCGAAGTCGTGCAGCACCTCGCCCAGTTCGCCGCTCAGGCCCGCGCTCAGATCGGCGCCCGACAGGCCCACGCCGCCGAGGAATCCGCGACACCAGTCGACCAGCGCGGTGGCGCGTTCTTCCAGCGGACAATCATCGTCCGGCAGCAATGGATTGAAGCCGAGCTCCGGATCGTCGAGATCGACCAGCAGCACGTCATAGACATGCTCGAACAGGCTGCGGTCGGGGCTGTCGGCGACCGCCTCGGCCAGCTCCTCAAGCGCGAGGTCGGCAAGCCAGCGGTCGCGATGACCGCGGCCACCTGCGCACAGATAGCCGGCCAGCGAGCCGTGCAGTTCGCTGGCGCCGACGCCCATGCTCAGCTGTTGCAGACTTTGGGCCAGTTCATCGTGTTCGACCGGTTCGCGCATGCCATGCATTGTAGACCGGTCGCGCCCGCGTGAGCTGCGGCACGGGTTATGCTTGCCTCCAGGCTTAACCGGGCAGGCCACCGCAGGATGTTCTTACTCCGCAGCCACACATTGGCCCTGCTGTTTGCGGCAGCTGCAGCACTGCAGCTGGCCGGAGCGGCCGCCGCGGCCGAGCGCGCGTACTTCTTCCAGCGCGTCAATGCCGACGAGGATCTGGCGCAAAACACGGTCAACGCGATCGTGCAGGACCGCACCGGGTTCGTGTGGATCGCCACCGAAGGTGGGCTGCATCGCTACGACGGGTACCGCTTCCTGACCTTCCAGCACAGCCCCGAGCAGGTCGACAGCCTGCCGGACAGTTTTGTCACCGCGCTGGCCGAAGACAACACGGGCCGTTTGTGGGTCGGTACCCGCGACGGCAGCACGGCATGGTTCGATGCGAATGGCGGCCGTTTTGTCGGAAATCCGCCGGCGGCGTCGGGTCGCCCGCAGCGCGGGCCGGTCGGCGCATTGCTCGGCGATCCCGATCGCGGCATGTGGGTCGGCTCGACGCGCGGTATCGAGCGCATCGATGGCGAGGGCAAGTCGGTCGATGTGCTGGTCTTCGACAGCACAGCCGCGGCGCGCGCGAAGACTTTCGGCTTCGCGCGCGATGCCGGGTCCGGATTGTGGGCGGCGACCAGCCGCGGCCTGTACCGGATCGATCGCGCCTCCGATCGCGTGCAGCGGATCGCGGAGCTGCAGATCGCGCAGCCGCAGGCGGTGTTCGTCGACGCACAACAGCGGGTCTGGGTCGGTAGCGATGGCGCGCTGTGGCGGGTCGGCGCCGATGGCGCGGCCGAGATGGCGTGGCCTGGCGTCGACGGCATCCCGCTGCAGTCGATCGTGCAGGCAGCCGACAACCGCCTGTGGCTGGCGCTCGACGGCGGCGGTGTGGCGGTGTTCGACCCCGCGAGCGGCAGCATCGAGCGTCTGCAGCGCAGCGCTTCGATACCAGGCAGCCTGCCCGAAGACGCGATCCGCACCCTGATGGTGGATCGCTCAGGCCAACTGTGGCTGGGTGGCCTGGTGTTCGGCGTATCGCGCGCCGATCCCGAGGGCGCCAAGTTCCGCTTCCTGGTCGACGACCTCGTTGGCGCCCGCTCGCTGGCGACCAACAACGTATTGGCCTTGCTGCAGGATTCGCGTGGTGCACTGTGGATCGGCACCGATGGCGACGGCGTCAAACGTTACGACTTTTCGCGCCGCGAGTTCACCTACTTTGGCGATGCGCTCAACAACGCCCTGCCTGCCGCCGTACGCAATGCCGGCCTGAGCGCCTACGCGCTGAGCGAGGACGCCGCCGGCAATATCTGGATCGGCAGCGACCACGGCCTGCTGCAGCTGGACCCCGCCACTGCGCGGGCAATCCGGATCACACCCGAACCTGGCGCTGCGAGCGGCAGCGAGTCGATCCGCGCGTTGCTGCATGCGCGCGACGGCACGCTGTGGGTCGGTGGTCTGGACGCGGGTCTGTTGCGCCGTGATCCGGCCAGTGGTCGCTGGACCCGTTTCCGCGGCGCACCGGCGGATGCCAGCAGTTTGTGGCACGACAGCGTGCTGAGCCTGCACGAGGATCGTGCCGGACGAATCTGGATCGGCACCATCGATGGCCTGAACCTGCTCGACCCCGCCAACGGCAGCATGCGCCGACTGCCGAAAGCGGCAGCAGCGCGCGATAC
>JBBSDI010000334.1:0-4004 GCA_038249585.1 Lysobacterales bacterium
GGGCGGCGAGGCGCTTGGCCGCGCCGCCGAGGTGGCGCAGCGCTTCGGCGAGGCCGCGCGGCAGGCGACGGACGCGGCCGCTGTCGCGGCGGACGCCGCGCGCCGTGCCAGCGAAGCCGCGCGCAAGGCCCTGCAGGGCGCGCCAGCGCCAGCCGATCCCGCCGTCGAACCGCCGGCTCCCGCGGCAGCGCCTGCCGGGGACGACACGCCCGCCAGTCCGCCGCCGGCCGCGGCCGGTGCGTCCGATTCGCGACTGGCCAACTTCGCGCTGGTCCAGCCGCACGCCGAGGCATTCATCCGCGCCAAGGCGCTGGCTGCCGCGGGACTGTGATGCGGCCCGGGCGCGCGCCCACCGCGCGCCCGGCTAAGATGGACCGCCCCGCTGCGCGCGCGACCCGGCCATGTCCGATACCAATAAACGCGACATCGAGTCCGGCGTCGTCACCGATCTGACCGATCGGCTGACCTACGAGCGCTATCTCGATCTGGGTCGGCTGCTGCAAGCGCAGCACCCGCTGTCGCAGCCGGTCCACCACGACGAGATGCTGTTCATCATCCAGCACCAGACCTCGGAGCTGTGGATGAAGCTGGTCATCCATGAGCTCAGCGCCGCCATCCAGCATCTGGCGGCCGACAACATCGATCCTTGCGGCAAGATCCTCGCCCGCGTCAAACAGATCCAGCGCCAGCTGTTCGAACAGTGGGCGGTGCTGGAGACGCTTACCCCGTCGGAGTACATGCAGTTCCGCTATGTGCTCGGGCCCGCATCGGGATTCCAGTCGCTGCAGTACCGCATCATCGAATTCCTGCTCGGCAACAAGAACGCCGACATGGTCAAGGTGTTCGGCCACGATCCGGCCCAGCAGCAGCGGCTGCATGCGGTGCTGAACGCGCCGAGCCTGTACGACGAGTTCCTGCGCTATCTGGCGCGGCATGGCCACGCGGTGCCTGCGCACTGTATCGAGCGCGACTGGTCGCTGCCCTACCAGCGCGAGCCGGCGCTGGTGCCGGTACTGCAGCGCATCTACGAAAATACCGACGACTACTGGGATGCCTACCAGATGGCCGAGCTGCTGGTCGACATGGAGGAGAGCTTCCAGCTGTGGCGCTTCCGGCACGTCAAGACCGTCGAGCGCATCATCGGTTTCAAGCGCGGCACCGGCGGCTCGTCTGGCGTGGGCTTCCTGCGCAAGGCGCTGGAGCTGACATTTTTCCCCGAGTTGTTCGAGGTGCGCACGGTGCTGGGGCAGCGCAGCAGCTGATGGTGGTCGGGCCTGCGGGCTTGCTGGCGTGGCTGGCCGCAGCGGCAGGCCCATGGTGGGCCTTGGCCCACCATGGGCGATCACGGAGGTTGGGTCTCGACCCCCCGAACCGAACCGACACAACATTCGATGAAATGCGACATCTGCCGATGCCGCACGCAGCGGCGCGGCGTGGATCGGGGTGACTGGTGGGCCAAGGCCCACCCTCCGCACCATCCCGGCGATGATGTTCGGCGAGGGCGTCTTCACCGGCGCTACACTATCGACCCTGGCGACCTGGCGACCGCGCTGGGTGGCGACTTTCGACGACGATTCGATCTGCGCGACGGACCACCGGACTGAGCCGGCAGGTTGCAGCAGCTGATCGACGTTTTACGCCGCAGTGCCAACGCGGCCAAACGATCGGGATGCCTGGCACTCGATCAGGTACCCGCGACCGACGATTCACCACCATCTGGGGAGCGACACGGCAATGAGCGCAGCACTGGGTACCGATCCGGGCACGCCGCCCAGCTACGACGACGTGCTGGGGCATCCGCGTCCGCTGTGGATGCTGTTCATGGCCGAGTTCTGGGAGCGGTTTGCGTTCTACGGCATCCGCTGGGCGCTGGTGCTCTACATCGTCGCGCAGTTCCACGGCGGCGATCCGGCCGGCCAGCAGCCGGCAGGACTGGTGTACGGCTCCTATCTGGCACTGGTATATGCCGGTGCGATCTTCGGCGGCTACATCGCCGATCGCGTGATCGGTTACCAGCGCTCGATTCTGGTCGGCGCGGTCATCATGGCCGTCGGCCTGTTCATGATCGCGATGCCGAGCGAAGAGCTGTTCAAGTTCGGCCTGGCGACCATCATCGTCGGCAACGGTCTGTTCAAGCCGAACATCTCGACCATGGTCGGCAAGTTGTACAGCGTCGCCGACGGGCGTCGCGACTCCGGATTCACGCTGTTCTACATGGGTATCAACCTCGGCGCGATGATCGCCCCGATCCTCACCGGCGTGCTCGCCGAGCAGGTGTTCGGGACTGCGGAAACACCCAGCTACAAGGTGGTATTCATCGCCTCGGGCATCGGCATGCTGATAAGCCTCGTCTGGTTCTGGTTTGGTCGCTCGCAGCTCAAGGGCGTTGGCGCGCCGCTGGCCGGCGGCGAGGGCCTGGGCCGCGTCGTGTACACGGTGATCGGCGCCGCAGTGGCCGTACCGCTGGTCTATTTCCTGCTGTCGCTGGGCGCGAACACCTTGCAGTGGATCCTGACCGCGATGTTCATCGGCCTGGCGGTGCTGCTGCTGGTCGAGGGCATCCGCGTGGGCAGCAAGCAGCGCGACATGGTGATCGCGATGCTGATCATCTTCGCGTTCAACGTGCTGTTCTGGATGTTCTTCGAGCAGGCCGGCTCGTCGTTCAATTTCCTCGCGCAGAACATCGTCGATCGCGACCTTGGTGGCTGGATCTTCCCGGTTGGCTGGTTCCAGTCGGTAAACTCCGTGGCGATCATCGCCTTGGCGCCGTTGCTGGCGTGGCTGTGGGTGAAGATGGGCAGCGCCAATCCGTCGATCCCGCGCAAGTTCGGCCTCGGCCTGCTGTTCAACGCTGTCGCTTTCGCGCTGCTGATGTTCGCGCTGTCGAGCCTGGTCGACGATGTGGGCAAGATCCCGTTCTGGACCTTGTTCATGGTGTACGTGATCCAGTCGGTCGGCGAGCTGTGCCTGTCGCCGATCGGCCTGTCGATGGTGACCAAGCTCGCGCCCATGCGGCTGGTCGGCTTCGGCATGGGCGGCTGGTTCCTGTCCACCGGCATCGGCAACAACCTGTCGGGAATCTTCGCGAGCTACGTCAGCGGCGCCGAAGGCATGAGCGTGGATTCCGCGCTATCGGGCTACACCTTCGGCTTCTGGGCGCTGTTGATCCCGGGCGTGCTGCTGTTCCTGATCGCGCCGCTGATCAACAAGCTGATGCACGGGGTGAAGTAGCGCGCTCAGAAGGTGGCAGGAAGGTTGTGGCCAGGCTTGAAAGGTCGTGGCCAGGCTTGCAGTGGATGTCTCGCGTTGACACCCCACTCTCCTTGTGGGATCTGCCATGGCAGCGACTGGGGGGACTGGGGTCACTGCAACGACTCAGGTGCAGCG
This sequence comes from Lysobacterales bacterium, assembly GCA_038249585.1. Classification (GTDB taxonomy): domain Bacteria; phylum Pseudomonadota; class Gammaproteobacteria; order Xanthomonadales; family Ahniellaceae; genus UBA4656. The sequence continues at coordinate 3,388 of JBBSDI010000334.1, forward strand.
AGATGCGGCTGTCGCTGGCATGCCAGCTCCCACAAGGTGGCAGGCGGGTTTTGGCCAGGCTTGCATTGTTGGTTTTGGCCAGGCTTGCAGTGTTGGTTTTGGCCAGGCTTGCAGTGTTGGTTTTGGCTAGGCTTGCAGTGTTGGTTTTGGCCAGGCTTGCAGTGAAGGTGGGGACAAGGTGTGCAGTGATGGTTGTGGCAAGGCTTGCAGTGCAAGTCTGGCAGCAACAGCCCACTCTCCTTGTGGGAGCTGCCATGGCAGCGACTGCGGGGACTGGGGTCATTGCAACCACTGAGGTGCAGCGAGAGGTGGTTGTCGCTGGCATGCCAGCTCCCACAAGGTGGCAGGAGGGTTTTGGCCAGGCTTGCAGTGTTGGTTTTGGCTAGGCTTGCATTGAAGGTGGGGACAACGTGTGCAGTGATGGTTGTGGCAAGGCTTGCAGTGCAAGTCTGGCAGCAACCGCCCACTCTCCTTGTGGGAGCTGCTATGGCAGCGACTGCGGGGACTGGGGTCATTGCACCCACTGAGGTGCAGCGAGAGGTGGTTGTCGCTGGCATGCCAGCTCCCACAAGGTGGCAGGAGGGTTTTGGCCAGGCTTGCAGTGTTGGTTTTGGTTA
>JBBSDI010000335.1:0-3979 GCA_038249585.1 Lysobacterales bacterium
CCCCGACCCTGCATCGGATGGAGACCTCGATCCGCTACCGTGTTGCGCGCCGACTGGCGTTTGCCCTGCTGCTGGGTTGCGCGGTGGTGGGACCGGCGCACGCCCAGCGTGCGATCAGCCTGCAGGATGCCGTCGAGCGGGTGCAGCGCGAAACCGGTGGCAAGATCCTGTCGGCCGAGAGCGTCAACCAGGGTCGCGCGGATGTGTACCGGATCAAGGTCCTGACCCGCGAGGGTCGGGTACAGGTAGTGACAGTGCCCGCTGCCGGCAGCGGACGCGCCAACGACCCCAAGCCGACGCCGCAACGCGCCCGGCCCAATCAAACCAAGCCGGATAACGAGGACTGATATGCGCATCCTGCTGGTCGAAGACGAAGCACCACTGCGTGAAACGCTGGCTGCGCGCCTCAAGCGCGAGGGTTTTGCGGTCGATCTTGCCGCCGACGGCGAAGAGGGGCTGTATTTCGGCCGCGAAATGCCGGTCGACATCGCGGTCATCGATCTGGGCCTGCCGAAGATGTCGGGCATGGAGCTGGTCGCCGCACTGCGCAAGGACGGCAAGAAATTTCCGATCCTGATCCTGACCGCGCGCTCGAGCTGGCAGGACAAGGTCGAGGGCCTCAAGAGCGGCGCCGACGACTATCTGGTCAAGCCCTTCCATGTCGAAGAACTGCTGGCGCGACTCAACGCGCTGGTACGCCGGGCCAGCGGCTGGACCCGCGCGGTGCTCGAATGCGGACCGATCGCGCTGGACACCACCGCGCAGACGGTCTCCGCCAGCGGCCAGCAGGTGGAGCTGACCAGCTACGAGTACAAGGTGCTCGAATATCTGATCCTGCATGCCGGTGAACTGGTATCCAAGGCGGACTTGACCGAGCACATCTACCAGCAGGACTTCGATCGCGATTCCAATGTGCTGGAGGTGTTCATCGGCCGCCTGCGCAAGAAGCTCGATCCGGACAATGTGCTCAAGCCGATCGAGACCGTGCGCGGCCGCGGCTACCGCTTCGCGATCCCGCGCTCGAACTGATCCGCAGGCCGATGCATGAGCCTGCGGACGGAAGTCGGCGGCGGTAGCGGCGAGAGCGCGCTGAGCGTGGCGAGTACGCCTGCGCAACCAGCGTCCTCGGCGCTCGAGCGACCGCCTGCGCGCGGCAGGCGACCGGTGTCGCTGCAGACGCGCTCGCTGATCGCCGCCAGCATGGCGTTGTTCGCCTTCCTTGGCCTGTCCGGGTTCGCGCTCGACCAGGCGTTCTACGAGTCCAGCCTGCAGCAGTTGCGTGATCGCCTGCAAGGCTATGTCTGGTCGTATCTGTCGGGTTCGGATGTCACGGTCAGCGGCCGCCTGGTGCTGCCGGAATTCCCGCCCGACCAACGCTTCGATCGGCCGCAGTCGGGGCTGTACGCAGGGGTCTCCGGCAAGAACGTGAGCTGGGAGTCGCCGTCGGCGCTGGGTCGCAACCTTCCGTTCGAGGTGCAGCTGGAGCCCAACCAGACACGCTTCGTGGGGCCGGTGGAGACCAATATCGGTGGCGTGTTCGTATTCAGCCAAGGCGTCGACTACGCCTATGGCGATGGCAGCAAGAGCGTGCGCCTGACCTTCCACATTGCCGAACACCAGTCGGCGCTGGAGCGCCAGATGCAGGTGTTTCGCCGCACCCTGTGGACCTGGGTGGTGATCCTCGGCCTGATGCTGCTGGCCGTGCAGCTGGGCGTGCTGCGCTGGAGCCTGACTCCGCTGCGCAAGGTCGAGCGCGACCTCGCGCGCGTCGAGCGCGGCGAAAGCGAGCAGTTGCCGGGCCACTACCCGCGCGAACTCGAAGGACTGACCGAGACCCTCAACGATTTCATCCAGAGCGAGCGCTACCAGCGCACCCGCTACCGCAACACCCTGGCCGACCTCGCGCACTCGTTGAAGACGCCGCTGGCGGTACTGCGCAACCAGCTCGACTCGGGCGAGGACGGCGAGCGCCTGCGCCGGCTGGTCGACGAACAGGTCGGCCGCATGGACCAGATCGTCGCCTATCAGCTCTCGCGCGGTGCGACCTCCGGCCACACGACGTTCGCCGCTGCACTGGAGCTGGTCGCGCCCGCGGAGGAAATCGTGCGCAGCCTGGAGAAGGTCTATGCAGCGAAGAACGTGCTGTGCGAGTTCGATATCGATCCGGGCGCGCGCTTCCATGGCGAGCGCGGCGATTTGATGGAGCTGCTCGGCAACCTGCTCGAAAACGGGTTCAAGTGGTGCGGGCATCGGGTGCTGTTGACCGCGCGCCGCGCCGGCCCGATCGGCGCCCGCCGGCCGGGGCTCGAGCTGCTGGTCGAAGACGATGGGCCCGGAATCGCGCCCGACCAAGTCGAACACGTGTTGCAGCGGGGCGTACGCGGCGACGAGCAGGTCAAGGGCCACGGCATCGGTCTGGCCATCGTGCAGGACGTGGTCAAGGCGCAGCGCGGCCAGCTCGGCATCGATCGCTCGCCGGAGCTCGGCGGCGCGCGCTTCACGATCAAGCTGCTGGCCAGCTGAGCGGGGACGCTGTGGGAGCTGCCATGGCAGCGACCGGGGTAGCCGCGCGCTGCGCTGCCGCAGTCGCCGGCATGCCGGCTCCCACACATGCCGGCTCCCACACCCGGCATCCCGGCCAGCCACAACAACACATTGTCGCTGTGGGAGCTGCCATGGCAGCGACCGGGGTAGCCACGCGCTGCGCTGCCGCAGTCGCCGTCATGCCGGCTCCCACACATGCCGGCTCCCACACCCGCCATCCCGGCTAGCCACAACTGCACAGCCGCCATCCTGGCTTGCCACAACAGCACTTTCTCGCTGTGGGAGCTGCCATGGCAGCGACCGGGGTAGCCGCGCGCTGCGCTGTCGCAGTCGCCGGCATGCCGGCTCCCACACCACACCACCACCACAGCCACTTCAGCGCACCGCGATCGGCGCCACACCAAGCCGCCTGGCACTGGCGATATCCACCACGCGGTACTCCGGCGATTCGTCGCGGCCGAGCTTGTCGACCACGTCGTCGTGGCGCGCAAGGCCCTCCTCGACCGCGGCCTCGAAGTTGGCCAGCAGGCGCGCGCTGCCGGCATCTGCCGCGACCGCACCGAGCCGGGTGGTCTCCAGGAACGCCAGCTGTTCGCCGCGATGATCGAGTGCGAAGCCCAGGAACATGTGTCCCGGTACCAGGATCAGTTGCGGATCGATGTCGATCCGGCGCAGCACCGAGGCCAGCAGCACCGCACCATCGACGCAGTTGGCCTGGCGGTTGTTCCAGCTCTCATCGAGAAACCGCACGTATTGCGACAGCACCGCATCGCTGGCCGCCGCGGTACGGGTGATCGACGAGTAGCGAATGCCGTGCCGCGCAAGAACCTGCCAGATCGCAAACACCTGGCGGTAGACCTGTTCCGGATCGCCGCTCTGGTAGCCATCGAAGCGCTCGACATAGCCGGCCTTGAGCGCCTCGCCGAGGATGCGCTGCACCAGCGGGTGCTCTTCGTCGACATAGGCCGCGAACATCCACGACAGATCGGTTCGCGAACCGTCGCTGTCGATCGAATACGGCGCGTCGTTGACCGCGCGCACGCGCACCCGCAGCGACCGGCGGCTTGTCACGTGGCCATCGAGCTCCAGCGTGAACTCGATCGTCTCCGGCGTAGCCCTGCGCATTCCGTGCAGGCGTGCGAAATCCCACTGCATCACCGGGTAGATCTGGTACCAGTCGCCGGCGCGCGCGAGCACCACGTCGATGCTTGAGGTGCGTCCGAGCCCGGGAGCGCTGACCCTGACCCGCGCGCGCTGGCCGTCGCCAGTCGCCGCGACCGTCACTCCGACCAAGCCGTTCGGATCGCCGAGTATCCGGCTGCCAGGCGCATGCGCCTGGCGGGTGAGGTTCGCCGTGGCGATCAGCAGCGCTGGAAACAGCTCGGTGCCGGGGCTGACGATCGGTCGCCACTGCAGCGTGGCGCTCGGCGTGTTC
>JBBSDI010000336.1:0-3944 GCA_038249585.1 Lysobacterales bacterium
ACGTGTTCGCAGGCACCGGCGCGGCCGTATTACCGGCAAACTTGCTCTCGTACGGAACCGCCGCGGCAGGCACGCCGGTCACGTTCGCCGCATGGCAGGCAGGCCCGCCCACACGCGATGCCAACTCGGTAGCGGGTGATCCGGCGAGCTTCGGCCCGATCGGCGCCTTCTTTGTCGACGCCGCTGCCGGCGACCTGCATCTGCAGCCCACCGCCACCGCGGCGCTGAACGCTGGCGCACCGTTTGCGGGCGTCACCATCGACATCGACGCCGACCCGCGCTCGACGACCGCGCCCGAGATCGGTGCCGACGAGTTGCCGGTGCCGAATACGGGGCCGACGCTCACGCCGGTCGCCGTCACCCGTACCGAAGGCAATCCCGCGGCTACCGTAACGGTCGCCAACGTCTCCGATGCACAGGACGCTGCAACCGCCCTCGCAGTGACAGTCAACGGCGGTGCCAGTGCTACGGTCAACGGCGTAACGGTAGGCGGGCTGACGGTTGATGCGGGCGGCGTGGTGAGTGCCAATGTGCTCGCGGCCTGCCTGGCCACGACTGCGAACTTCACGCTGCGCGCCACCGACACCGGCAGCCTGTTCGATGAGGACACGTTGACCGTGACCGTGCTGCCGAACATCGCACCCACCCTGAGCTACGCGCCGATCACGCTGCTGGCCGGCCAGAACGCCACCGTGAACCCGGCGACCGGACCCGGCGACAGCGGTACGGTCACCAGCATCGTCGTCCAGAGCCTCGGCACCTACACCGGTGGCGCGACGGTGGCGGCGACCGGCGTGGTATCCCTGACCGCTGCGGCGCCAGTGGGCACCCATACGCTGGTGATTCGCGCAACCGACAACTGTGGTGCGATCACCAACGCCAATCTGCCGGTCACGGTGGATGCGGTCGCCACCACCGCGGATCTGTCGATGGTCAAGACCAGTTCGCTGACGCTCGGTGCATCGGGTCTGATCCAGTACACCCTGCAGGTGGCCAACGCCGGCCCGTTGGGCGTGACCGGCGCGGTGGTGCTCGACAACTTCGCGGCGAGCTTGAGCAACGTCGCATGGACCTGCGCGCCGACTGGCGCCGGTGCGGTCTGCCCGGCCAGTGGCAGCGGCAACATCAACACGCAGGTCGACATGGCCAACGGCACCGGTGTGGTGTTCGCGATCACCGCGCAGTTGCCCACCACACCGCCGGCGTCGATCGTCAACACCGCAACCGTGACCGCGCCGGTCGCCACTACCGATCCGAACGCTGCCAACAACAGCAGCACCGTGACCGATGTGCTGGCGCTGTTCGCCAACGGCTTCGAACCGCTGGCACCGACGGCGAATGTGCTGCGCATCGAGCCGCCAACGCCGGGGCTGGTGCAGCGACTGGCCCTGCCGGCGAGCACGCTGGCGGGAGTTGCGGTCGGCGCACAGGCGATCGAAGCCCTGTCGATCGTGATCGGCGACAACTTCGCGGTACTGCAGGTGCGCAGGATCGGCGACCGCATCGAGCTGCGCGGCCTGCAGCGCGATACCTACGGCCGCTGGACCATCGGCGCATGGCAGGCATTCGATGCCCGCGCATTGGTCGACTTCGAGTTCTCGACGCTGGTCGGCGGCGACCAGCGCACCGTGCTGCAGTCCCGCGTGCAGGTAACGCGCGGCAACTGACAGCACCAGCAACACACCACGCGGTGGATGGCGCCGAAACACGGCCGGTCGATGCGACCGGCCGGGTCTGTTTGTGTGCGATGGGCGAACGCGCAGGCAGCCGGGTCCGAGCGGAGCGCGGCTGGGGTCGCCGGCAGCGACCGCCGCAACGGCGTAGAATCGTGGGCCCACGGATGCCCCACGGGCGACTCCGCCAGCAATCCCTCCACGAGGCCGTTCCATGTCCAGACTGACCTTGCTCGCTTTGGCCTGCACCCTGGTGCTCAGCGCCTGTTCCAAACCTGCCCCGGAGGCCACCACCGTGCAGCCCAAGGACGCCCCTGTCGCTGCCGCCACGCCGGCGGCAAGCAGCACCGAGAATCCGTTCTTGACCGCCAGCACGCTGCCGCTGCTGGCGCCGCCGTTGGACCGCATCAAGGACGAGCATTTCCTGCCCGCCTTCACCGAGGGCATGGCGCAGCAGCTCACTGAAGTCCGTGCCATCGCCGACAACCCGGAGCCAGCGACGCTGGACAACACCCTGCTGCCGATGGAGCGCAGTGGTGCGGTGCTGTACCGGGTCAACCAGGTGTTCTCCAACCTCAGCAGTTCGCATACCAACGAGACGCTGCAGAAGATCGAGGCCGAGATCGCGCCCAAACTCGCCCAGCACCAAGACCAGATATACCTCGATCCGAAACTGTTCGCCCGCGTGAAGGCGCTCTACGACGCGCGCGACAGCTTGACCACGCATGCGGAAGACCGCCGTCTTGCCGAGCGCTACTACCAGCTGTTCGTGCGCGCCGGCGCACTGCTCGACGATCCCGCCAAGGCGCAGATGCGCAAGATCAACGAAGAGCTGTCGACCCTGCAGACCGCCTTCGGCGAAAATCTGCTCAAAGGTGTCAACGCCGCAGCAGTCGTGTTCGACTCGGCCGATGCGCTGGCTGGCCTGTCCGAGTCCGACATCGCCGCTGCCGCAGCCGCTGCCAAGGACCGCGCGCTGCAGGGCAAATGGTTGATCGCGCTGCAAAACACCACGCCGCAGCCCTTCCTTGCCGCGCTGTCCAATCGCGCCAGCCGCCAGCGCATCTTCGAAGCCTCGATCGGCCGCGGTATCGATGGCAGCGCCTTCGACCAGCGTGAGCGCGTGCTGCGCATCGCCAAGCTGCGCGCCGAGCGCGCCAGGCTGCTCGGCTTCGACAACTCTGCCGCCTTCGCCCTCGACGATCAGATGGCCAAGACCCCGGCCGCAGTCAACAAGATGCTCGATGATCTTTTGCCGGCGGTGATGACCAACGTGCGCCGTGAAGCGGCAGATATCGAAGCCGCGATCAAGGCCGACGGTGGCAGCTTCGCGCTGGCCGGCTGGGACTGGGCCTACTACGCCGAGAAGGTACGCAAAGCCAAGTACGACCTCGACGAAGCGCAGGTGCGTCCGTACTTCGAACTGGACCGCGTGCTCAAGGAAGGTTTGTTCTTTGCCATGAACAAGCTGTACGGAATCACGCTCGCCGAACGCACCGACATCCCGACCTATCATCCCGATGTGCGCGTGTTCGACGTGTTCGACGCCGACGGCTCGCAGCTCGGTTTGTTCTACGCCGATTTTTACGCCCGTCCGTCCAAGCGCGGCGGCGCGTGGATGAGCACCTTCGTCGACCAGTCCGACCTGCTCGGCAGCAAGCCGGTGGTGCTCAACAACCTGAATATCCCCAAGCCCGGTGAGGGCCAGCCGACCCTGTTGACCTACGACGAGGTCAGCACCCTGTTCCATGAGTTCGGCCACGCCATCCACGGGCTGTTCTCCAAGGTGCGCTACCCGCTGCTCGCAGGCACCAACGTGCCGCGCGACTTCGTCGAGTTCCCCTCGCAGGCCACAGAGGACTGGTCGCTGCATCCGCAGGTGCTGGCCAACTACGCCAAGCACTACCAGACCGGTGCGGCGATGCCAGCTGAGCTGGTGGCGAAGATCGAAGCCGCACGCAGCTTCGGCCAGGGCTTCGCGACCCTCGAGTACATGGCCGCAGCGATGCTCGACATGGACTGGCACCAGTTCGCCGCCGATGCCGCACCGACCGACGCGGTGGCCTTCGAGGCCGCGTCGCTGAGCAGCCGCGGTGTCGACTACGCGCCGATTCCGCCGCGCTATCGCAGCGGCTATTTCGCCCACATCTGGGGCGGCGGCTACAGCGCCGGCTACTACGCCTACCTGTGGTCGGAAGTGCTGGCGGCCGACGCCTTCGCGCACCAGATCGCCAGCGGCGGGTTGACCCGCGCAGTCGGCGACCCTTATCG
>JBBSDI010000337.1:0-3906 GCA_038249585.1 Lysobacterales bacterium
CGAGTAAAGTTGCGGCGGACGCGGAAAGTTGTTGAAGTTGCCGCGCTTGAGCGGCTGAACCAACGGACCCACATTGGCCACGAACGCCAGTCGACCCGAGTTGAACAGCGGCGCCAGCGCCGTTGCCGCAGGATTGACCGCATACTGACCACCGTTTAGCGCCACCGACGGCGGCAGGAACGACCCACCCGGATCGGTGCCGGGCGGCAGCAGCGCAAGCGCATTCGAGTTGCCTTGGAACTGGCCGCCGCGCGAAGTGACGTACCAGCCGTAGGGCGTCGGCGAGAAGCCGCTCAGCGGCGCGCGGCCGCTGACCGGAATCTGGGTACTGTTGTCGACCGGGATCAGCAGATTCCAGGAATCGTTGCCGCCGTCGAGGTAGATGCACACCAGCGCCTTGTAGCCGGTCGGTGCAGCACCGGCGAGGGCTGTGCCCATCATCGACAGCTGGGGGACAAAGGTGGAAGCCGCGCCGGAAGCCGCGAAACATGCGGCGCCCTTGACGAAATCGCGGCGCTTCTGGAAATGGATGCGGGACATGTCAGGCTCCTCAGCGCTGGGTGCTGTATTCGGGCGAGATGGCGAGCAGGTGCAGCAGATACAGCGCCTTGCGCCGTTCACGCTGGGCCTGGGTGCCGCCGGTGGTCCCGTTGGTACCGCCGTTGAGAACTTCGTTGATGCCGCCGCCACAGCGCAGCGCATTCATCAGCAGCCATTTGGTGCCGGGCACCGAGACCAGACAGTTGAAGTTAGCCGGAATGGTGCCGCTCAGGGCGCCACCAAACATGCGCGCGTTGTAGAACTCGATCAATGCGGTGTCCTCCGCAACCGTCGGCACAGCGACGTTCACATTCGCCTGCGCGATGGCCGGGATCAGGTCGACTTGCGCGACCGGGAAGTACGCCCGGTCATTGGGCGGGGTGTTGTTCGGGCCGCCCGTGAGCGCGCCGCTGCCGCAGTCGTTGCCGCCGCCGCCGTAGCCCGAGCACAGCCGGCTGTACAGATCGTTCGAGGTGGCCACCGAGGTCACTTCATGGATGATCTGCAGCTCCGGCGAGAACAGATTGGCCGCAGTGACCTGACCGGGCTGTCTATAATCGGGCTCGTAGAAATTGAATACCGAGGGCGCACCGAGCGGACGCTGCTGGAAGCTGTCCTGCGGCTGGGTCGGACCCATGCGGCGCAGGCTGGCCTGCCCGCCCAGCGGATTCGGCGCGCCACCCTGCGGATTGGTGCCCGGGAAGTTTGCGGTATCGCCCGAGACCGCACCAAAGTGGCGCCAGGTCGCGACCAGCTTCAGCATCGGCTCGCGAACCTTGCCGAAATTTGCAGCCGTTTGCGCATCGTCGAACGGACGGCGGGCTTCGACATCGGTCAGGATCGTGCGGATCAGCGCCTTCATGTCGCCGCGCACACCGCTGCCGTTGTTGATGAAGGCTGCCGACACGCGTTGCACATAGCCCGAGGTCGGATTGGAGGTGACCAGGCGCTGGATCATCTGGCGCGCGACCATCACCGGCGTGTTCGGGTGGTTGAACAGCAAATCGACCGAGGCGTTGATGTTGCCCTCGCAATAGCTGACGCAGGCCTGCTGCTCGGCGGGCGACAGCGAGTTGCCGTTGTCCGGATTGCCGTCGTTGACTGCGGTTTGGTGGCAGTTCAGCGGCAGCGCGCTCAGGGAGCTTGCCGGCAAGGTCAGCATTGCATCGGGGCCATCGGCACCCAGCGCCAATGTCTTGTCCGGCGGCGGCGAGCCAGGCGGCAGGATGAACGCCCCACCTTCGACTTCCAGCGTGGCGCCCGAAACGTCGCGCCCGTTATCGTTGTAGCGCGGGTAGCACACCATCGGACGGTACCAGTCCGGGTGCACCAGACCGCGTGCATTCATCGGCAGCGGATCCCGCGGCGGGTCGTTGAAGAACAGGCGGTTTACAGCGGTGTAGCGACACGACAGGCCGAAACACGGCGTGGCGTCGTTGTTACCGCAGTTGCGGGTAATCGACACGCCGCCGACCGAGCTTGCGCCCTGCGTGCAGTTGTGCGCCAAGCCGGTGAAGACACGCGCCAGATTGGCGATATCGTCCTCGGCGTAGGTGGTGCGCAGCGCGCCAGGGTTCTGCAGGTCAGGGAACGTGGTGTAGAAGTCGTTGCCGCGCACCAGCAGGCCGATCGAGAACAGCTGCATGACCTCGCGGCCGTAGTTCTCGTCAGGCTGCACGCCGCTGTTGCCCGCCGAGAACGTGGTGACCTGAGGGTTGCCCGACACAGTGCGTACCAGCTCGAACTTGCGGTTACGCATGGTAGTCAAATAGCGGCCCATCATCGGGCTGTACGTGACTTCTTGCATCAACGTGCGGTAGTTGCCCAGCGCGTTGCGCACGATGATGTCGTTCCACTCCGCCATCGCGATCGGTTCCTGAGAAAGGAAGTCGTCGCGGTCGGAAGTGATGACGATCTGGCTGAGTGCCCAGGCGGCGCGCTGGCGCACCTGGTCGGGCGCGGTCACCGCCGTATGGAACCAGCGATGCAGGCGCGGGTCGTGATTGACCGCGTTGTTGGCGGGCAGCGACGCGGCGTAGGCCTCGAGCCACGGCCGGGCAAGCGTGGTGGTTCCGCTGTTGAGCTGCCCTTCCAGCCACACCGCGATACTCTGGTTGCGCACCGCCGAGATGTCGGCTGCGGTCGCACCGAAGGTGGCCTGGTTCAGGAACCGGGCGGCCTGGGCGTCGTTGGCAGGGAAGTTGAATGGCAGCTCGAACGAGTCCGAGAAGACCGCGTCCTGGGCGAGGGCCGAGGAAGGCGCCAGCGCATAACAAATGCCGGCGAGCGCTACAAAAAGGCGCAGGATGCGCGAGGAATGCATGCGAAATTACCCCCGATCAAGGAAACGCACGAGTTAGGACGATCAGTTTAGTCCCGTTCAGGTTGCACAATGCGCGACGGTGGTCACAGTGTCGGCACCGTTTGTCGGCTTTTTAGGTCACAAATGGTGCCAAAATACGTGCTGGGCGGTAGGTTTGTTGACGTAATTTTCACTTGATTAGATACTTCTGCTCAGCATCCAGACTGCTGCTGGTGGGGCGGAACCGCCTCCGAGCACGTATCCTGCTCCGATGCCCCACTCCCGCAATACCCAACCTGCCGAGTCGTTTCTTGCCGGCCTGCCCGGGTCGCTGACAGCGCTGCTTGAGGGGCTTGCGGCGTGCACGCGCGATATCGACCTGGCCTGGACAGCGGTGGATTTCGCCGGCCGCGTGCTCGACCTCGACGACTGCGTGGTGTATCTGCTCGATACCGACGGCGCCACGCTGTCGCAGTACGCGGCATGGGGGCCCAAGCGGATCGCCGAGCGGGTGGTCGAGAACCGCATCAATCTGCGGATCGGCGAGGGCGTGGTCGGTGCCTGTGCGCTCAGTGGCGATTCGATCCTGGTCTCCGACACCCGCCTCGACCGACGGCATGTGGCGGACGAAGGCAGTGGGCTGTCTGAGCTGGCGGTTCCGGTGCTGGCCGGTGCACGGGTGCTGGGAGTCATCGACACCGAGCATCCGACGCCGGATCACTTCGGTTCACGCCACGTGCGTGCGCTGCAGGCGATCGCCGCGCCGTTGGCGGCTGGATTGATCCGCGTCGGCAGGTAGTCGCGACCGGCATGTGCCGGCCGAACGCCCAGAGGTGCCTGTCGCCGGCATGCCGGCTCCCACAGATGGCCTGACTGGCGAGTTCATCGCTTCCGCGCTGTGGGAGCTGCCATGGCAGCGACGGAGCAGTCGAGGACCCGAGACCATGGGCAGATTCAGAGGTGCCTGTCGCCGGCATGCCGGCTCCCACAGATGGCATGACTGGCGACTGCAGCGCTTCCGCGCTGTGGGAGCTGCCATGGCAGCGACTGGAGCAGTTGAGCAC
>JBBSDI010000338.1:0-3883 GCA_038249585.1 Lysobacterales bacterium
GGCGTGGCGCTGATGGGCGCGCTGTCGGCGCTGCTGGTTGGCCCCTGCGTGGCGCCGCCGCTGGCAGCCGCCGTGACCTGGATCGGCCAGACGGGCGACCCGCTGCTCGGTGGCCTTGCGCTGTTCGCGATGGGTATGGGCATGGGCGCGCCGCTGGTGGTGTTCGGCGCGACCCAGGGCCGCTTGCTGCCCAAGGCCGGCCCATGGATGGATGCGGTCAAGTCCGTATTCGGCGTGGTGTTCCTGTTCCTTGCGATCTGGATGCTCGAGCGCGTGCTCGATCCGGTGTGGATCATGATGCTGGCCGGCATCCTGCTGGTCGCGTGCGGGGTGCATCTGGGCGCTCTGGAAAAACTGCCCGATCACGCGCGCGGCTGGCATCGCACGTGGAAGGCGGTCGGCGTGGTGCTACTCGCGCTCGGCGTGATCCAGTTCATCGGGGTGGCTTCCGGTGGTCGCGACTATCTGCGGCCGCTCGCAGCCTTGCGCAGCGGCGATGGCGGCGGTAGCGCGATCGCTGCGGTCGCGTTCGAGAAACTCGCCGACAGCGCGGCGCTCGATGCCGCAGTCGGTGCGGCACAAGCGCAGGGCAAGCCGGTGCTGTTCGACTTCTATGCCGACTGGTGCGTCGAGTGCAAACGCATGGAGCGCACCACTTTTGTCGACGCCGACGTGCGGCGCGAGCTCGACGGGTTCGTGTTGCTCAAGGCCGACGTGACCGCGCAGAACGACGCCGACGTTGCGCTGCAGCGCCGCTTCGGGATCGTCGGACCCCCGGCGACCTTGTTCTTCGCCTGCGGAAGCGACGAGCGCCGCGCATTGCGCCTGGTCGGCTACGAAGCGCCGACCGCATTCGCCGAACGCCTGCGGCAGGCGCGACAGTGCTGAATCCCGCGTACGCCGCAGTGCCATGAATCGCACCGTATTGTTGATCATGCTGGTGGCGCTGATCGGCGCGGGCGCGGGCTTCCTGATCGGCCAGCGCGTGCAGGGTCCATCGCCATGGCGGACCGCACCGGGCGCGGATGCGCCGGCGCCAATGCGCGAACTGCCGCCATTGCGCCTGCCGCAAGTCGACGGCACGCCGCGCAGTCTGGCCGAATTCCGCGGCCGCCCGCTGCTGATCAACTATTGGGCCACCTGGTGCCCACCGTGCATCAAGGAGATGCCGGTGCTCGATGCGTTCGCCACCGAGCAGGGTGCGAAGGGCGTGGCGGTGGTCGGTATTGCACTCGACGAGCCCGACGCCGTGCGGCAGTTCCTGCAGCGGGTTCCGGTGGCATATCCGAACCTGATCGAGGCGCCCGGCGCGGGCGACAGTTCGGTCGCGCTGGGAAATTCGCGCAACGTGCTGCCATTCAGCGTGTTGGCCGATGCGCAGGGGCGGGTGCTGGCGGTCCGCGCGGGGTCCTTCGATGCCGCTCAGTTGCGCCGATGGGTGGCCGACAACGAGGCTGCATCGGATTGAATCGCGTGCCGCAGCGCCGCGCCAGCGTCACGCGGCGGGCCGCGCAGGTTCGAACGCTTGTATCAATCGCGCGTTCAAATCGCCGGTAACTTCTGCGATCTGGACAAGATCGTCACCTTCACGCAGACTTGGCCCCGATTTCGAGGGGTACCCGTGGCATCGATCCTGTTGCTCAATGGTCCGAACCTGAACCTGCTCGGGGTGCGCGAGCCGGCGGTCTACGGCCACACCACGCTGGCCCAGATCGAAAGCGCCGCACGGCGCCAGGTCGAGGCAGCGGGGGTGGGTTTCGATGCATTGCAGTCCAACAGCGAAGTGGCCCTGATCGAACGTATCCATGCTGCGATGCGCGAGCAGACCACTTTCATCGTGATCAACCCCGGCGCCTTGACCCATACGAGTGTCGCCCTGCGCGATGCGCTGGCGGCCGCGGCGATCCGCTACATCGAGGTGCACCTGTCGAATGTGCATGCGCGCGAGGACTTCCGGCGCCATTCTTTCCTGGCGGGCGGCGCAGTCGGCGTGATTGCCGGCTTCGGTCCCCAGGGCTACACGTTTGCGATCGACGCCGCGCTGGAGCGACTGCGCGATCGACCCGCCGCGCAGCCGCTGCACGCGACCCGCGTGTGATCGCCACCCCGCCCCCGGCTGCGGCCGCCCGCACGGCCCCGAACCGGCCATCGAGGACCCCATGACCATGGATCTGCGCAAGATCAAGAAACTGATCGACCTGCTGGAAGAGTCCAATCTCGCCGAACTGGAGATCCGCGAGGGCGAAGAGGTGGTGCGCCTGTCGCGCATTCCCAAGGGCGTGCCGATGGCCATGCAGGCGGTCGCTCCACCGGTAACCCATGTGCATGTCGACCAGCGCCCCGCCGCCGCGCTTGCGCAGCGCGACGATGGCAACGGCGGCACGCCGGCTGCCGGCGGCAAGGAGTTGCCCGACGGCCACATCGCCCGCGCCCCGATGGTCGGCACCTTCTACGCCTCGGCCAACCCCGACGCGCCGCCGTACGTGAAGCTCGGCCAGCAGATCAAGGCCGGCGAGGTGCTGGGCATCATCGAAGCGATGAAGATGTTCAACCAGATCGAAGCCGACGTCTCGGGCACCATCGTCGCGGTGCTGGTGGGCACCGGCCAGCCGGTGGAGTTCGATGAGCCGTTGTTTGTGATTGCGTGATTGGAGCTGCGAATGGCGAATGGCGAATGGCGAATGGGAAAGCCGGATCTCGCAACTGCCAGCCCTTGATCTCCCATTCGCCAGTCGCCATTCGCACCGCCTGCCTCAACACCACACGCAAATCCCAACCGACCGCTGAACGCAACCCACGGAATCCGCCGCATGCTGGATAAAGTCGTCATAGCCAATCGTGGCGAGATCGCCCTGCGGGTGCTGCGCGCATGCCATTCGCTGGGCATCCGCACGGTGGCGGTGCACTCCACGGTGGATCGCAATCTCAAGCATGTCGGCATGGCCGATGAATCGGTGTGCATCGGGCCGGCGGCGGCCAGCGACAGCTATCTGAATATTCCCGCGATCATCGCGGCCGCCGAGGTGACCGACGCGGCGGCCATCCATCCCGGTTACGGGTTCCTGTCCGAAAACGCCGACTTCGCCGAGCGGGTGGAGAAGTCCGGCTTCGTATTCATCGGACCGACCCCGGCGGTGATCCGCCTGATGGGCGACAAGGTCGAGGCGATCCGCGCCATGCAGGCCGCAGGCGTACCGTGCGTGCCCGGCTCCGGGGGGCCGCTGGGCGACAATCCGGGCGAGAACGCGCGGATCGCCGCAGGAATCGGCTACCCGGTGATCGTCAAGGCCTCTGGCGGCGGCGGTGGGCGCGGCATGCGGGTGGTGCGCGAGCAAGCTCAGCTGACCAGCGCGATCGGCACCACCAAGGCGGAAGCCAAGGCCGCGTTCGGCAACGACCAGGTCTACATGGAAAAATTCCTGGAGAACCCGCGCCACATCGAGATCCAGGTGCTGGCCGACGGCCAGGGCAGTGCGATCCACCTGGGCGAGCGCGACTGCTCGATGCAGCGCCGCCACCAGAAGGTCGTCGAAGAAGCGCCGGCGCCGGGATTGAGCGAGGCGCTGCGCGCGCAGATCGGCAAGATCTGCGTCGACGCCTGCCTGCGCATCGGCTATCGCGGCGCGGGCACCTTCGAGTTCCTGTTCGAGGATGGATGCTTCTACTTCATCGAGATGAACACCCGCATCCAGGTCGAGCACCCGGTGACCGAACTGGTGACCGGGATCGACCTGGTGCGCCAGCAGTTGCTGATCGCCTCCGGTGAAAAGCTCACGATCCGGCAGGAAGACATCGTGCTGCGTGGCCACTCGATCGAGTGCCGCATCAATGCCGAGGACCCGGATACCTTCATGCCCTCGCCCGGCCAGATCAAGCGCTTTCA
>JBBSDI010000339.1:0-3859 GCA_038249585.1 Lysobacterales bacterium
CGCCTGCAAAGTCGCTGCTTGATGGCGCGCCCGGAGGGACTCGAACCCCCGGCCACCAGGTTCGAAGCCTGGTGCTCTATCCAACTGAGCTACGGACGCACTGCGAGCTCGACCCGGTCCTGCGCGGCATGGGCGGCGGACAAACTGCCGGTCCCCGGCCAAAAACCCTGTCCCAACCGCGGGTTGCGTAGTTTGCCATGACTTGCATGGAGCTTCCACACGTTCCTGAGTGGCGACTGCATCCGCTAGAATCGACACTTCGCGGCAGCCCAAGGCGGCTCTCCCCATGACTCCCCTGATTTTCGTGACCGGCGGCGTGGTGTCGTCGCTGGGCAAGGGCATTGCTGCGGCCTCGTTGGGCGCGATCCTCGAAGCGCGCGGGCTGCGCGTGACGATGATGAAGCTCGACCCCTACATCAACGTCGATCCGGGCACCATGAGCCCGTATCAGCACGGCGAGGTCTATGTGCTCGACGACGGCTCCGAGACCGATCTGGACCTTGGCCACTACGAGCGCTTCGTGCGCACGCGACTGGCGCAGAAGAATGCGATCACCACCGGGCGCATCTACGAAAGCGTGATCCGCAAGGAGCGACGAGGCGACTATCTGGGCGGCACCGTGCAGGTGATCCCGCACATCACCGACGAGATCAAGCGCTGCATCGACGAGGCCACGGCCGGCTTCGACGTGGCGCTGGTCGAGATCGGCGGCACGGTGGGCGACATCGAGTCGCTGCCGTTCCTGGAGGCGATCCGCCAGATGCGCATGGAGCGTGGCCTCGACAAGACCCTGTTCATGCATCTGACCCTGGTGCCGTATATCAAGGCCGCGGGCGAGATCAAGACCAAGCCGACCCAGCACTCGGTCAAGGAGCTGCGCTCGATCGGTATCCAGCCTGACGTGCTGCTGTGCCGCGCCGAACACCCGCTGCCGGAGTCCGAGCGGCGCAAGATCGCGCTGTTCACCAACGTGCCGGAAAAGGCCGTGATCTCGGCGGTCGACCACGAGTGCATCTATCGCATCCCGCTGTGGCTGCACGAGCAGGGCCTGGACCAGATCGCGGTCGATCATCTCAAGCTCAAGGCCAGGCCGGTGGCCGATCTGTCCGAGTGGGAGCGCACCGTGCACGCGGTCGAGCATCCGCGCGGGGTGGTCGACATCGTGATCGCCGGCAAATACGTCGAGCACAAGGATGCCTACAAGTCGCTGGGCGAGGCGCTGCGCCACGGTGGCCTCAAGCAGGGCACCGAGGTGCGGCTGCGCTGGATCGAGGCCGAGGACGTCGAGAGCAAGGGCGTGTCGCTGATCGAGGGGGCCGACGCGATCCTGGTGCCGGGCGGCTTCGGCAAGCGCGGCTTCGAGGGCAAGGTAATGGTGGCGCGGCACGCGCGCGAGAACCGCATCCCGTACTTCGGCATCTGCTACGGCATGCATGCCGCCACGGTCGATTTCGCGCGCCATGTCGCGGGTCTGGCCGGCGCCAACAGCACCGAGAACGATCGCGCCACGGCGCACCCGGTGATCGCCCTGATCACCGAATGGCGCACTGCCGCAGGCGATCTGGAGAAGCGCGACGAGAGCTCCGAAAAGGGCGGCACGATGCGACTTGGCGCGCAGGACTGTCGCCTGAAAGCCGGCACCCTCGCACGCGAGCTGTACGGCAAGGACGTGGTCAGCGAACGCCATCGCCATCGCTACGAGTTCAACAACCGCTACCGGCAGCGCTTCGAGGATCTGGGCATGGTGATCTGCGGTCGCTCGATGGACGACCTGCTGGTCGAGATGATCGAGTTGCCCGACCACCCGTGGTTCCTCGCCTGCCAGTTCCACCCGGAGTTCACCTCCACCCCGCGCGACGGCCATCCGCTGTTCTACGGCTTCGTGCGCGCGGCGCGTGCGCAGCGCGCGCGCCGGCTCGGCACCGAGGCGGCAGCATGAAATTGTGCGGTTTCGAGGTCGGTCTGCAGCAGCCGTTCTTCCTGATCTCCGGGCCATGCGTGATCGAGTCGATGCAGCTGCAACTCGACACCGCCGGAACCCTCAAAGAGATCACCACGCGGCTGGGCATTCCGTTCATCTTCAAGTCCAGCTTCGACAAGGCCAATCGCTCCTCGGGAACCAGTTTTCGCGGTCCCGGGCTGGAGGAGGGCCTGAAGGTGCTGGCCGAGGTCAAGCGCCAGATCGGCGTGCCGGTGCTGACCGATGTGCACGAGTACACGCCGCTGGATGAGGTCGCCGCGGTGGTCGACGTGTTGCAGACCCCGGCATTCCTGTGCCGGCAGACCGATTTCATCCAGAACGTCGCGCGCGTCGGCAAGCCGGTCAACATCAAGAAGGGCCAGTTCCTGTCGCCGTGGGAGATGAAGAACGTCGCGCGGAAAGCGCAGGCGGTCGGCAACCAGCAGATCATGGTCTGCGAGCGTGGCGCGAGTTTCGGCTACAACAATCTGGTCTCCGACATGCGCTCGCTGGTGGTAATGCGCGACACCGGGTGTCCGGTGGTGTTCGACGCCACCCACTCGGTGCAGCTGCCGGGCGGGCAGGGCGACAGGTCCGGTGGGCAGCGCGAATTCGTGCCGGCGCTGTCGCGCGCGGCGGTCGCGGTCGGCGTCGCGGGAGTGTTCATGGAAACCCATCCGGATCCCGACAAGGCGCTGTCGGATGGGCCGAACGCCTGGCCGCTGGGCCAGATGGAAGCGTTGTTGACCCAGTTGCGCGAACTCGACGCGGTGATCAAGCGCGGAGCGGTCCTCTAGCCGCGATGCATCCGACTGACGCCATGCATTGCGAGGGCCGCGCGATTCTCACCCGGAATTCGGTATCGACAAGCGTGCATGCTGCTCATCCCGCGAGTGCGTGCGTTCGGCGTGCTGCCGCAATTCTGCGCGCGGCGATCGTGGCTTTTCTGATTGCGGGCATGCCGGCTGTCGCATCCACCGTGGTGGAGCCCGGCGCGCCGGTTGGCGCAGCGGCGGACCCCGCCACTGCCACCGCACTGGCGCTGCAGTGGAGCGAAGTGCAGTTCGCGTTCGCCACCTGCGAGCCGGATCGGCTCGAACGCCTCGCTGCGGGGGCGGGCGCTGACGTGGCGAGCCTTGCGCACCATCTGGCGCTGCGCGCCGCGCAGCAGCTGCAATCCAGCGCACGGTTGATGCAGGCCATTACTGCCGCGTCCATCGGGCGGACCGCGTTCGAGGACGCGCAGCAGGCCAGCGAATTGCCTGGGCCAGATGCGGCCGAGCGCCTGCTGTTGCGCGACTGCCTGCGTAACCAGCCGACCTGGAAGGCGATGTTCGATGGTCTTGCCATCCAAGCCAGTGCGGTGCATGGCGATATTGCGGCGTCGGCGTTGACGTGGAACGGCCGGCCGATCGCGATCCGGCTGCAATGGCGGCGTGGCGAATCCGGCTGGCTTCCGGCCCTGGATGGATTGCTCGCTGCCGTGTGGTTTGCGGAAGCCGGATCGGCGGCGCAGAACGACCCTGCGTGGTTCGATCTGGCCGCCGCGCACGACCGCGCGTGGCGCGCGGCGGTGTCCGAGTCCGATCGGCCCGCGCGGGTGGCGTTCGAATTGCGCTTTCCGATCGAGCGGTCTTTCGGCGACGAGCGCAAGGAGATGGCCCAGATCATGGACGGGCTCAGCGCAGCGCCGGCATATCGGCGCCCGCCGTCGCGCACGATCGATGCCGCGTACGGACAGTCGAGCGCTGCGGGCAGCGCACTGGATGATCTGCTGGCCGCGCGCGGCGATGCCGATGCCGCACTGCAGGTCGCGCTGCGTCTGTATGCGGATTCCGACGGCACGCGGGAAGCGGATGCTTCGCGATTGCTGAGCGCCAGCGCCGAGGGCGGGCATCC
>JBBSDI010000340.1:0-3836 GCA_038249585.1 Lysobacterales bacterium
ACGGGACGTTTCCAGATCGTCGGACACTGACTTTGCCTAGATCGCCGTCATTCCGCCATCAATCGTCAGCGCGTGGCCGGTGATGAACGGCGAATGGTCCGAGCTCAGGAACAGCACCGCGTTGGCCACTTCGGCTACCTCGCCGATGCGGCCGACTGGGTGCAGGGCTTTGATCTGCTCCTCGGTGGCGACCTGACGCTCGAGCGCGCGCTCGAACATCGGGGTGCGGATCACGCCGGGGCAGATCGCATTGACGCGCACGCCCATGCGCCCGTACTCGGCCGCCGCGCTGCGGGTCAGGCCCAGTACTGCGTGTTTGCTCGCGGCATAGATCGCGTGTTTGGGTGCGCCGACCAGGCCTGCCACCGAGGCGGTGTTGACGATGCTGCCGCTGCGCTGGCGCGCCATCTGCGCCAACTGGTACTTCATGCACAGCCACACGCCTTTGACGTTGATCGCCATCATGCGGTCGAACAGCGCTTCCTCGCCATCGGCCAGGCGCGTGGTTTCTTCTTCGACGCCTGCGTTGTTGAAAGCGCAGTCGATGCGTCCGTGCCGCGCAACGACGCCGACTACCAGCGCTTCGACCGCGGTCGCCGAAGTCACGTCGACATGCGCGAACTCGGCCCGCCCGCCACCGGCGATGATGGTTGCAACCACCGCCTCACCGGCTTCGCGGGCGATATCGCACAGCACTACCTGTGCGCCGGCTTGCGCGAACGCCACTGCCGCGGCGGCACCGATCCCGCTGGCGCCGCCGGTCACCAGCACTACCTGATCGTCGAATCGCTGTGACCGCATCTGAGATCCCATTCGCATTGGATACGCCAATGGTCGCATGCGCGTTCGTCCCGTGGCGAAGTTGCGCGCCGGGCCGCCTGCCGGCACTGCAAACCCTTAAGCGCCCAGTCAAACCACTCGACGCAGCGCCTCGGGGTGACGCGGCGCGTTACTCCAAGCTGTCCGCAAACAGCCACGAAGTATCGACCACTGCCCACGTCGCCACTGCTGCCGCGTTCATGCGCAGGATCTTCTGTGCCATCGGCTGTGCATGGGTCATGTTCTGCGGCACGTCGGTGCTGCGGTGATAGTGCGGGTATTGGAACCAGTCGTTCTCGATGGTGAGCAGCGCGGGCACCGCCTGGTTGATCCATGGCATGTGGTCGGAACAGCAGGGCGTGGTGTCGATGATGGTGCGACTGCCGGGCGCGTAGTCGACGGCGAGTTGTGCAAAGGTGTTGAGCACCGCGACTTGTGCCGGCGTATTGCCGCTTTCGAGCAGGATGTCGAAATCGGTATCGATGGAGTAGCCGATCATGTCCATGATCAGTGCCAGTCGCACGCGTGGCAGGTCGCCGGATGCCGCCAGCGACTGCATGTGCGCGAGGGAACCGAACAGACCTTGCTCCTCACCGGCATAGCAGGCGAACACCAGCGTGCGTTCGGTCGCGATGCTGGCGAAGATGCTGGCCATCTCCAGCACGCCCGAGCAGCCGGAGGCGTTGTCTTCGGCACCCGGCGTGTTGAGCACGCCAGTGGGGCCAACGATCGTATTGCGCGAATCGTAGTGGCCGCCGATCAGCACCCACTCGCCCGCGTTGCTGGTGCCGGGGCGCACCGCGATGACGTTCTCTGCCTGCACCGAACCGCCGGTGAAGGTTGGTGTGATGGTGGCAAGACCGAGTGAGCGGAATGTGGATGCCAGCCAGTCGCGCGCCTGGTCGATTTCGCTGCCGTCGATCGCCGCGCCATAGCTGGAGCGATCAAAGGTTGCGAGGGTCTCGACGCGCGAGAACCAGCGTGCCGTGTCGACCCGCGAGACGATTGCCGCGATTCGTGGCTCGACAGCGCGGGTCGCCTTGCGGTCCGGACGGAACTCGCGCGCGAGCACACTGTTGGCGCTGACCGCGCGCGCATCCGGAATGCGCTTGGCCAGCGCTGCCGGCATCCGCACCAGCGCGTGGCGGCCGATGACGGCGATCGGCGTGGGCACGGTGTGGGTGTCGACATCGCAGCCCATCGGCAGCATGCTCAGTTCGTCCACGGCGAGCAGGCCATGTTCGGCGGCCGACTTCGCGCGGCGTGCGAGCCGCGAATGCACCTTTTGCGGCGCCGCGACCAGCAGCGCATCGCCGGTTTCCAGCCAGAAGCCGGCATCGACCTGCGCCTTCAACGCCTCGACTTTGGCCGCGCTCATGTAGCGCGTGTCGTAGCTGACCGCCGGCCAGCGCTCGCTGGCGAACGTTGGCGCCGTACTGCACAGCGCAAGCAACATGGTCAGAAACAGGCGCATGGCGGGTCCGGGAACGGCTGACAGACCCGCAGTGTATTCGCTGCAGCCCCGGCTGCGCGCCAATGCGGTCACATCTGCGGTATGTCGCAGCAACACCGCGACCCGAGGCTGTGCCGAACGCGCTGGCGTGGGCGTTGTGTTCAGCGCGCACGGCAGGGACTGCTACGCTGTGGTCGTCTCCCACATCGATTCCGGTTCCCGGTCCCGCGCCGATGCACCAGCTCCAGCACCACGCAGATCGTCGGCGGACCAACTTGCGCGGCATCGGCTTCATGCTGCTGGCCGTGGCGATGTTTTCGCTGATGGATGCAGCGCTCAAGGTGCTCGCGCAAGCCTACCCACCGCTGCAGGTCGCCGCGTTGCGCGGACTGAGCGCCCTGCCCCTGGTAGCTGCGTGGGCGCTGACCAGCGCGCCGCTGATCGGTTTGATCCGCATCCGCTGGGGGCTGCATCTGCTGCGCGGCGCGATGGCGATCGGCATGCTGGCGGCGTTCGCCTACGCCTTGCAGGACATGCCGCTGTCCGACGTGTACGCGATCTTTTTCGTGGCACCGCTGCTGATCTGCGTGCTGGCCGTGCCGATTCTCGGTGAGCGGGTCGACTGGCAGCGCTGGGTGGCGATTGGCGTGGGCCTCGGCGGGGTGCTGGTCGTGCTGCGCCCCGGTGGCGAGGGCATGTTCACGTGGGCAGGACTGGCGGTAGTGGGCGCAGCGCTGGCTTATGCCGCGTCCGCGCTGACCGTGCGCATCCTCGCGCCGACCGACTCGACGCAGGCGATGGTGTTCTGGATGACCCTGATGCTGGCCGTAGGCGCGAGCATCCTTGCCTGGCCACAATGGGTGGCGATTGCCACCGCGCACTACCCGGCGCTGGCGGTAGTCGCGGTCACCGGAGCCATCGCACAGTACGCAGTGACCGAGGCCTTCCGCAGCGCCGATGCTTCGGTGGTGGCGCCCTTCGAGTACACCGCGCTGCTGTGGGCCATCGCGCTGGATGCTGCGCTGTGGCAACTCGCGCCGCAGACGCACACCCTGCTCGGCGCCGGCATCGTGATCGCCAGCGGTCTGTACTTGATTCGGCGCGAGTCGCGGCTCAGCGCAAGTGCCGCTCTGGGCTGAACGACACCGGCGTTCACGCAGTAATCGACTCGAACCACTGGCTGGCGCGTCGGTTGCCCGGTGAACGGCGCATGCCGACGGGCAACCGAAGCGTGCGATGAAACGGGTGTCCGGGTTCGACCGATCCTGCGACTGGTCAGCGTGCCACTGCAGCCTTAAGCTGGATCCGATTGCTCCCGATCGGACCGAGCCGTATGCAAACCTGGATCATCACCGGCGCAAGCCGCGGGCTGGGTCGCCATCTGGCGCTGCGTTTTGCAGCGCGCGGCGATCATGTCATTGCGTGTGCGCGCGACGCGCAGCGTCTTGAGCTGCTCGCCCGCAACCCGAATCCCGGCCGGATCACGCCGGTGGTGCTCGACCTTGCGGATGCCGCACAGATCCGCCACAAACTGCTGGCAGCGATCGAGGCCGCCGGTGGCGTG
>JBBSDI010000341.1:0-3824 GCA_038249585.1 Lysobacterales bacterium
CAGTGCGTCGCACGTTTGTGCCGCCGCGCCGCGCGCGCGACCGCAACGCTCGGTTGCACGGTGCATCCCGGATGGAACGGTCGCCCACAGGGTGCGCACCCACACCACCTCGGACGTCTGTAGGAGCGCGCCGCGCGCGCGACCGCAACGATCTGTTGCGCGGTGCATTCCCGGATGGAACGGACGGGCACGGGATGCGCTCCTGCACCGCCTTGCACGATCTGCAACACAGCCCCGCTAGCTTATAAGCTGCATCGAGCCCACAAGATCAAGGAAGGTTAATGTCATGCGTACACGCGGTCTGCTGTGCTTGCTGTGCCTGCAACTGGTGACCCCCGTGGCATCGGCGCAATTCGTCGACGACAGCGTCGAGTCCTATGGCTTCGACACGCCTGAGGCGTGGGCCATGGCCTATGTGACCGCCTCGACCCTGATGACCGGCTACGGCGAAACGCCGTCACTGGGCCCAGGAGAACTGGCGTTGAGCGCAGAACTGGGCCACATCCCGCGCCTCGATGACGACCAGCAGCGGGTCGGCTTCGGCGGTTTCAAGTCCGAGGATCTGAACAAGTCGCCGGTGTTCGGACGCGGCCGCCTGTGGATCGGCCTGCCGGCGGGCTTCGTCGGCGAGTTGGGATGGACGCCGCCGGTGGAGATCGATGGCGTAAAACCGGGCGATCTGTTCGCCATCGGCATCGGTCGGCGCTGGATCGACCGCGACGACTGGTCGCTGTCGACCCGCGCGCATGCGCAGAACGGCAGCGCGCGCGGCGATATCACCTGTCCGGCGCCAATCGCCGGCAACACCGATCCGGCGATCAATCCGTTTCGCTGCGAAGCGCCATCGGATGACAAGATCAAACTGCGCTACTACGCGCTGGAAGCCACCGCGGCGTACGGTGCTGCGCAGTCGCGCTGGCGCGGACATGCCAGCTTCGGTTTGAGCCGCTACGAACCCCAGGTGCAGGTCAACGCGCGCTCGCGCAATCTGCTCAGCATCCCGCGCCTGTCGACCAAAGGCACCGCGCCCTATGTTGCATTCGGCACCCGCTACCGCTTCGATCCGCGCTGGGAACTGGTCGGCGAGCTGCTCTACGTACCGCTCGACGTGCGTCGCGACGAAGACGCCGAGGTCGAAAACGATCCGTTCTGGAGCGTGCGCCTGATGTTGCGCTACCGTTTCGGCGGCTGATGGTTCCTGCGTTCAGGCGATGGCAGCGCCGGCAACGCAGTCTGCGGGCCGATGTTCTGAAGATACACGCCGGGCCAAGCGGCCCGGCGTGCGTTGCAGCAGGTGCCTGATCAGCCCCCGCCGGACAGGAAGCCCGGCAGTGGCGCGCCGCCACCACGTCCTACCGCTGGCACTTCGATCAGCAGATCCTTCGCCGTGCCGTCGGGATCGCGCACCACGGCACCGGCCGAATTGGTGACCGCACCGTTGGGCACGAACAGCTGCGGATGGTCGAACGGCGCCTGCCGGCTGATTACCCGCGGGTCGGTGAGTGCGCGCAGGAACGCGACGATATCGTCGACCTGGCCATTGCTCAGTCCGAGCGCGCCGATCTCGAAGTCGATGAACTGCACGTTCGCCTCGCGGAAGTTGCCGCCGCGGTTGTAGAACTGCACCGTGTCCTTGAGCGTCAGCTCGCCGCCGTTGTGGAAGTACGGCGCGGTCAGCTCGACATTGCGCAGCGTCGGCACCTTGAACGCACCCTTGGTCGAGGTGCGTTCATTGCGCTGCGGCGGCGGGTTGGCGATGTTGGGATAGCTCAGCGTGAGCAACTCCTGACTGGGCACCTGTGCCGGGTTCATGGTCAGAAGCTCCGAGATCGCCAGCGGGTTGCCGAACGGATCGCGCCCGCCGATGCCCAGATCCTCGTTGGTCGGCCGGATCGCCAGGTTGTAGAAGCTCTGGTCGTAGATCACCGTCTCGCATTCGCCATTGAGCATGCGCTCGATGACTTCGCCCGGCTCGCCTTCGGCACCCAGGATGATGCGCCGCGATGCGTTGGTG
Organism: Lysobacterales bacterium; assembly: GCA_038249585.1. Classification (GTDB taxonomy): domain Bacteria; phylum Pseudomonadota; class Gammaproteobacteria; order Xanthomonadales; family Ahniellaceae; genus UBA4656. Next base: position 2,015 of record JBBSDI010000341.1, read on the forward strand.
AACTCCGCACCCGAATGACACGCCGAGCATGCAGTCGGTGCGGTCTGGCTGGTGAAAAGGGCCAGGCCGCGCAACTGTTGGGCCGTGAGCGAGTTCGGACGGCCTTCGAAATGGCGATCGATCGGCGCATCGTCGGAGATCAGGGTGTCCTCGTAGAGCTGGATCGCAAGACCGAAGAACAGCGAGAAGTTGTACTCCATCATGGTGTACTCGTTGGCGTTCAACGGCCGCCCCGGATTGTTGCGAAACACCGGCGTACCGTTGGGCTGTACTTCGACGATCTTGGTCGTGAGCCACCAGCGCGGGTGGAAACTCGCCTGGATCAGACTCTCGTAGCGCAGTACCAGGCCGGCTCGCTGGGCGAACGGCGTGCTGCGCGACAAGCCCAGGAACACGCTGTCGTCCCAGGCCACGTTCTGCAGGGCCAATGGGGTTGCGCTGACCAGCCGCTTGCCCACATCGCGGAACGGGCGGTTCTGGAACGCCATCTCCAGGTCGCTGATCACCGGGCCGACCGCCTGCGAGGCCATCGCGCCCGGCTCGATGCGTACCTTCACCAGCTTCGGATCGAACGGATTGTCCGCGCGAATCACCCGCGCATTCGGATCGCGCACGCCAAACTCGTTGACGCCATTGAAGATCGGATCGGCACGTCCGTCCCACAGTGAGCGACGGCTGAAGGCGGCATTGAACACGGTCGGCGTGTTGCGCGGCTCCACCCGGCGGGTGTTGGCACCATGCACGTTGAACACACGATCCGGAATCGAGGTGCCGGTATCTTCGGGCGCACCACGCACCGCACCGGTGAACTGCGCCAGCTTCACGCCCTGCGACGACACCACGTCGTCGGTGGTGCGCAGCAGGGTCGAGAAACGGTTGTTCGGATCGAGGAACTTGTGCAGCGGAAAGTCGCTGGTCTTGAGCTGGTAGTTCACCGGTCCCAGCTCGAAGGTGGTCTGCGCGTTGTTCACACCGCCGCTAGCCAGCTGGTTGCGCGAGCGCGGATCGGCGCCGGCGCGGAAGTGGCAGCTCGCGCAGGCCTGCATGCCGTCGCTGCCGACCTGCATGTCCCAGAACAGCGCCTTGCCGAGCACGATCGCCAGCCGCTTGTTGATCACATAGGTGCCAAGATCCGGCGGCTCGATCGGACGCAGATTCTTCAGGCTACCCGGGCCCGGGTTCTTGTCGGGAAACGGATTGATATCGCACTCGCCCTCGCGGGCTGCCTGCGCCTCCGACACCATCTGGAACGGCCCGATCGTTCCTGCCACCGCCGATACCACGGCCGCATACAACATCAGTTGCGCCCTGCGCAGTAATCCACGAGTTCCGCTGTTCATCGATCGCTCCTTGAATCATGTTCGATGGGCGAACGCATCCGCGGCAGCGGGAATGCCGTGCCGGTGGGTTCGCAATAAGTAGTCGCTTTTGGTGTTTCCCCGCGCCGCGCAGACTACGCGGCGGATGCGCTGTTTCGATGTCGGCAAGATGTCGTGAAGATTGCGCTCACATGATCGGGCGCCGTGGGAGCCGGCATGCCGGCGACAGGCACCTCTGAATCTGCCCATCGTCTTGTGTGCTCAACTGCTCCAGGTCGCTGCCATGGCAGCTCCCACAGCGCGGAAGCGCTGCAGTCGCCAGTCATGCCATCGGTGGGAGCCGGCATGCCGGCGACAGGCACCTCTGGCCCTGCCCATCGTCTCGGGTGCTCAACTGCTCCAGGTCGCTGCCATGGCAGCTCCCACAGCGCGGAAGCGCTGCAGTCGCCAGTCACGCCATCGGTGGGAGCCGGCATGCCGGCGACAGGCAC
>JBBSDI010000342.1:0-3787 GCA_038249585.1 Lysobacterales bacterium
AGAGCTTGGCTGCTGATGGCGGTATCGGGATCTGTCATTGCGGTGTTCGGATCAGGAAGGCGGCTGGGTGAATGCTGCATCGTAGTCGGGTGTGGCAAGTCGTCTAGGGTAACGGTGCTGCGTCGGCGTTGGCAGGCTGCTCTGGTGTGTTGTGTTGTGTTGTGTTGTGGGAGCCGCCATGGCGGCGATCGCGGCGCATCCGGTCGCGGCAGTCGCCAGCACCTCGACTGCCGCAGGAAGAAGGTGCTGCGGCGCAGCGTGCGGCAGTCCCGCGCCCTGCGCGAGCTTAGGCGCAGGGTGGCCTCCGGGCGAGGCAGCTGCAAACGTATTCATCGCACCGCGGCCGGCATGGCGGACTAGCTTTGAGCGCTCGACGATCGATGGCCTGGGAGGGACCGATGATCGGATCTGGACTCCAGCTGCTGGTGTTCGTGGCGCTGACTGGCTTCGTGGCGGCAGCGACGTGGTGGAAGTGTCGCCATTCGACCCACAGCGCCGATGCTTCGAAGGACTATTTTCTCGCTGGCGGTAGCCTCGCGTGGCCGTTTATCGCAGGCTCCCTGCTGCTGACCAATATCAGTGCCGAACAGCTGGTCGGCATGAATGGCGCGCAGATGCTGCTGGTCGCGTGGTGGGAATTCGGCGCGGCAGCCGGGCTGCTGGTGCTGGCCCACGTGCTGATCCCGATGTACTACAAGTACGGCTGCACCACGACCACCGAACTGCTGGAGCGGCGCCTGAACGATGGCGGCGTGCGCGCGGCGGTCAGCGTGCTGTTCCTGCTCGGCTATCTGTTCATCCTGCTGCCGGTGGTGCTGTACACCGGCTCGGTGTTCATGAAATCGATGTTTGCCTCCGGGCTGCCGATCATCGTGATCGCAAGCGGCTATGCGCTGGCAGGTCTGGCCTATGCGGCCTTCGGCGGTCTGCGCGCGATCGCGATCTCGGACACCTACAACGGCATCGGTCTGCTGGTGCTGGGACTGGCGGTGACCGGCTTCGCACTGGCGGCGGTGGACTTCGATCTGTCGGGCATTCCGGCCGAACGCTGGAGCCTGGTCGGCGCCGCCGATTCCGATATCCCCTGGACCACGTTGCTGACCGGGATGCTGTTCATCCACATCTTCTATTGGGGCACCAACATGGTCATCGCGCAGCGCGCGCTGGCCGCAGGTTCGGTGCGCGAGGCGCAGAAGGGCATCTATGCGGCGGCGGCGTTCAAGATAGTCCTGCCGCTGGTGGTGGTGCTACCGGGCGTGATCGCGTTCAAGCTGTACGGCGATATCGGTGATCTGACCTACGGTCGCCTGGTCGCCGACGTGCTGCCGCCGTGGCTGTCGGGTGCGTTCGCGGCGGTGATCTTCGGCGCGGTGCTGTCGAGCTTCAACTCATGCCTTAACTCGGCATCGGCGCTCTACACCTGCGACCTGCACCTTAAATACGTCAACCCGAAGGCCGATGTAAAGCGGGTCGGGCAGTGGGTGGCGGTGGTCTACACCCTGATTCCGATCGCGATGGTGCCGGTGTATCAGAACGCGCAGAGCATTATCGACTTGTTGCAGCGCCTCAACGGTTTGTATTCGATGCCGGTGCTGGCGGTATTCATCGTGGCGGTGCTGTTCTCCCATGTCGATGGTCGCGCAGCGCGCGCCGGACTGGCGTTCGGGGTGGTGCTGTATGCGGTGTTCACTTTCGTGTGGACGCCGCTGCACTATATCCATCTGATGTTCATCACGCTGATGGCCAGCATCGCATTTATCCTGCTGCTCTCGCGCGTGCTCAAGTCCAACGCCAGACTGACAGCCCCGCAGGCCAGTGCGTGATCGCAACCCTGCCTGGGGCGCGATGCCGTAATCGCGCGTGGCGATGCCGCGCACCCATTCACCTCTGACCGCACCATCGCGCCAGTCCGGAACCCGCAGCCCATGTCCGATTCCCTGCACCGCCCGCAGATCCGCCCGCAGCTGTCGTTCTGGCAGATCTGGAACATGTGCTTCGGCTTCCTCGGCATCCAGTTCGGCTTCGCGCTGCAGAACTCCAACGTCAGCCGCATCTTCCAGACACTGGGCGCGGACATGGAGCAGATCCCGCTGCTGTGGATCGCAGCGCCGCTGACCGGGCTGATCGTGCAGCCGATCGTCGGCTACTACTCCGACCGCACCTGGACCCGGCTTGGACGGCGGCGTCCGTACTTTCTGTATGGCGCGCTGGCGACCAGTGCCGCGCTGGTGTTCATGCCGAACTCGCCGACGCTGTGGGTCGCGGCCGGCATGCTGTGGATTCTGGATGCGTCGATCAACGTGTCGATGGAGCCGTTCCGCGCCTTCGTTGGCGACCAGTTGCCGGCGAACCAGCGTGCGTCGGGCTATTCGATGCAAAGTTTCTTCATCGGTATCGGCGCGGTGGTAGCGAGCATGCTGCCGTGGCTGCTCGACAAGGTCGGCGTCGACAATACCGCTGCTGCGGGGCAGATCCCCGACACCGTGCGCTACGCCTTCTATGCCGGTGCGGTGGTGCTGCTGGCCGCGGTCGGCTGGACGGTGCTGCGCACGCGCGAGTATCCGCCCGAGCAGCTCGACGCTTTCGATAGCGCCAGGCCTTCGCGCAGCGGGGTGCGCGCCGCGCCGATTCGAAGGACCGTACCGCTGCTGTGGATCAGCGCCGGCGTGCTCGGCGCCTTCGGAGTTCGTTGGCTGGAAAGCACGCGCGAGGCCTCGCACAAGGAGCTGTATGTGCTGGCAGGACTCGCCGTCGCGTACGGCCTGTGTCTGGCGTGGGCGGCCAGTCGTCGCGCGCCGGTGCTGCTGGCAACCATCCTCGACGATCTGCGCGCGATGCCCGATGCGATGCGGCGTCTCGCAGTGGTGCAGTTCTTCTCCTGGTTTGCGCTGTTCGCGATGTGGATCTACACCACTGGTGCCGTCACCTCGGTGCACTTCGGCAGCACCGACCCCACGTCCGAGGCGTTCAACGATGGCGCCAACTGGGTCGGCGTGCTGTTTGCTGCCTACAACGGATTCGCAGCGCTCGCGGCGATCGTGATCCCGTGGATGGCGCGCCGCATCGGCCTGCGCCTGACCCATCTGTTCAACCTGTGTCTGGGCGCGATCGGCCTGATCGGCATCCAGTGGGTGAGCGATCCGGATTGGCTGCTGCTGCCGATGGTCGGCGTCGGCTTCGCGTGGGCATCGATCCTGTCGCTGCCCTACGCGATGCTGTGCGATGCGCTGCCGGCACGCAAGATGGGCGTGTACATGGGCATCTTCAACTTCTTCATCGTGATTCCGCAGCTGGTGGCCGTGGGCAGCATGGGCTTCATGCTGGAGGCGTTCTTCGACGGCCAGCCGATCCGTATGCTCGCGCTGGGCGGCGCGAGCTTCATCGTCGCCGCGCTCTGCGTGCTGCGGGTCGCCGAGCCGCGCACGGAGCCCGCGCTGGCGCGCGCCGCATAGCCAATCAAACTCTCACCACGAAACCCGATCATCATGACGACCCCTTCGTTTCGATTGCTGTTTCCCATCGCCGCGATGCTGCTGCTCGGCGCCTGCAGCAGCGCACCCGCCACCCGCGCACCGGCGCCCGCCGCGTCCGAGTACTACGGCACCACCGAGCCATTCGCCAGCGAAGCGGTGTACTTCGTGGTCACCGACCGTTTCGTCAACGGCGATCCGTCCAACGACCAGCGCGAACAGGGCGGGGCGCACCCGAGTTTCGATATCCCGCTGCGCGACACCGATGGCAAGCCGCTGGTGGGTGCCGATGGCATCGGCGACAACATCGGTTACCT
>JBBSDI010000343.1:0-3778 GCA_038249585.1 Lysobacterales bacterium
GATGCGGCGCTTGTCGCCGATCGGCACCACGCTGTTGCGCTCGACGAAGGTGGCCACCTCGTCCCATGCCTTGTCCATGATCACCACCGCCTCGTCCCAGCGGCGCGGGGCTGCGGGCGCGGCGGCGCCGACAAACAGCAGGTCGACCGGCGGCACATCGACCACGGCGATCTCGACCTGGCTGTAGTCGACATTGGGCACCGAGGTCATCAGGTTCGCAAAACGGCCCAGACCGGTGCGCATCGACTCGCCCACGTTGCCGTTCAGGTACAGGCCGGCAAAGCGTCCGATCAGATCCCAGCCGTAGGTAACATTGATGATCCAGCGCACCGTCACCGAGTTGGTCTTGGTATCGGGCTCGAGCAGGAAGGTCTGGGTCTTGGCGTGGCCGCGCCAGGAGTTGTCCAGCGCCATCACGATGCGTTCGTCCGGTGCGCTCTCGACGATCTGCAGGGAGCCGACCCCGATCTCGTTGTTGAACGGCGAATTCCAGTTGAACTTTGCGCCGACCCCAAACTCCGCTCCCTCCAGGCTGTACCTGGTCAGCGGGTCGTTTGCCGCCCACGGCTGCCACTGGTTGTAGCGCTTGAAGTGGTTGAGGACGTCGTAGACCTGGGTGGTTGGATTGGACAGTTCGATCCGCCGCTCGACCTGTGCGGCAGAGGGCAGGAACAGCGCGATCACCACGAAAAGCAGCACGGTCAGGACCGCGGCAATGACGAACTCGAGAAGACGATACATGGGCAGTGGCTGGCTATCGGACCCCAGGAAGACGGTCATGGTATCCAAGACGGCAGCATGCCGCCATCGGTCAGGCAGCCAATGCCGCAAGGGCGCTGATCTCGGCCGCAGTCAGATGCCGCCACTGCGCCTTGCCCAGATCGCCGAGCGCCAGCGGCCCGACGGCAACGCGCAGCAGTCGCGTCACGGTCACGTCGACTGCTGCCAGCATGCGGCGAATGTGCCGGTTGCGTCCCTCATCGAGCACGATCTCCAGCCAGCCGTTGCGGGTTCCCGAGCGCAGCACGCGCACGCGCAGCGCTGCCAGCGCCTCGCCGTCGTCGACCACGCCGGCCGCAAGCCGCGCGACCAGCGCTGCATCGGGCACACAGGCGATCTGCACGTGGTAGGTCTTTTCGATCGCGTGCTCGGGCGCTGTCAGCCCGGCGGCCCAGACCGGGTCGTTGCTGAGCAGCAAAAGGCCCTCGCTGGCGCGATCGAGGCGACCGACCGGGCCCAGCCAAGGCAGGCCGGATCCCTCCAGACAGGCGTACACCGTGTCGCGCCCCTGCTCGTCGCGGGTACTGGTGGTCAGGCCACGCGGCTTGTTGAGCATGATGTGGACCGCAGTTGCGGCCGCCACGGCCGCGCCGTCGACGACGATGCGACTGGTCCCGGGCAGCACCGGCGTCTCGGGGTCGATGACCTGGCGCCCGTCGACCGCCACGCGGCCGGCCAGCACCAGCGCCTGCGCGGTACTGCGCGAGCAGTAGCCCAGCTTCGACAGCGCCCGAGCCACGCCACAGCGCGCCCCGGCCGCGACCGTGCGCGGCGCAGCGGTTGCGCGTTCACGCCGATCCGCTACGCTTGGCGACGGCCCGGAGCCCTTCCGGCCGCTCGTTCGCTTAAGGAATTCCGTCATGTCCGAACATCGGGTCAAACTGGTCTGGGTTCGCGAGAATGCAGCGTTCGAGCGCGACAACTACAGCCGCGACCACCGGGTCGTGTACAGCGGCGGGCAGTCCGTCGACGCCTCCGCCGCGGTCGGCTACGGCGGCAGCGAGACCCGCGTCGATCCCGAACAGCAGCTGCTTGGGGCGCTGTCATCGTGCCACATGCTCACTTTTCTGGCGGTGGCGGCCAACCGCGGCTACGTGATCGACCGCTATGAGGACGACGCGGTCGCCGAACTGGGCAAGAATGCGGAGGGCCAGACTGCAGTCACAACGGCGACCCTGCGCCCTCGCATCCATTTCGCGGGCCAGAGCGTACCTTCGGGCGGAGACTTGTCCAAACTCCACGATCGTGCGCACCGCGCATGCTTCGTGGCCAATTCGATCCGCACCGTGGTAAAGATCGAACCGCAGCCGGCCTGAGCCGATTCTTCCACTGCTACCTCACCACGCGGCGGCACAATCGCATCGCCATGCCAGATCAAGACGTTTCCAGCCAACAACCACCCGCTGCTTCGCCGCCGCGGCGTCTGTTGCTCGCCATCTTCCGCTGGTTCGATACCGAAGCCGGGGCAGAAGTCGACCTCGCCGACCAGCGCATCGATTGGGCACGCGTGCTGCCGTTCATCGGCCTGCACCTGGCTTGCCTGGGCGTGCTGTGGGTGGGCTTTTCGTGGTTTGCGCTGTGGACCGCGGTGATCCTGTACGCGGTGCGCATGTTCGCCATCACCGGCTTCTATCACCGCTATTTCTCGCACAAGGCGTTCAAGACCTCGCGCCCGGTGCAGTTCATATTCGGTCTGATCGGTGCCGCCAGCGTGCAGCGCGGTCCCCTTTGGTGGGCCTCCCACCACCGCAACCACCATCGCCATTCGGACACCCAACTGGACGTGCACTCGCCGGTACAGCACAGCTTGCTGTGGAGCCACATGGGCTGGTTCCTGACCCGCGCGGGCTTTCGCACCGATCGCGCCGTGATCCGCGATCTGCTGAAGTTTCCCGAGCTGCGCCTGCTCGACCGCTTCGACGTGCTGGTACCGGTCGCACTGGCGGCAGGTCTGTATGCGCTCGGCAGCTGGCTTGAAGCTGCGCACCCCGCACTCGGCACCAGCGGCCCGCAGTTGCTGATCTGGGGCTTCTTCGTGTCCACCGTGGTGCTGTTCCATGCGACGGTGACGATCAATTCCTTCGCGCACCGGATCGGCAGCCGGCGCTTCGACACCAACGACGATTCGCGCAACAACTGGGTGCTGGCCCTGATCACCTTCGGCGAGGGCTGGCACAACAACCATCATCACTTCCCTGGATCGGCCCGGCAGGGCTTTCGCTGGTGGGAGTTCGACGTCACCTACTACGTATTGCGCCTGCTGGCCGCGCTGCGCCTGGTGTGGGACTTGAAGCCGGTGCCGGCGGGTCTGGCACGAATGGCCCGCGACGATCGCGCGGACGGCTAGAGGCCAATCGCCATGCGCATCGCCGTCGTCGGGTCCGGCATCGCCGGACTGTCGGCAGCCTGGCTGCTGTCGCGCCAGCACGAAGTGGTCCTGTTCGAGTCCGGCGACCATCTGGGCGGGCACACCCATACCCACGACGTCGACATCGGCGGGCGCAGATTTGCGGTCGATACCGGCTTCATCGTCTGCAATCCGGCCAACTACCCACTGTTCACCGGCATGCTGGCCGAGTTGGGTGTGCAGACCCAGCCGACCACCATGACCTTCGCGCTGCGCAACGAGCGCAGCGGTCTGGAGTACAACGCCGGCAACCGCGGCGGCATGTTCCTGCAGAAGCGCCGCGCGCTCTCGATACGCCACTGGCGCATGATTCTCGACATCCTGCGCTTTTACCGCCAGGCGCCACGGCTGCTCGAGGCTGCCGGCGATGGTCCGTCGCTGGGCGAGTATCTCGACGCCGGGCGCTACTCGGCGGGCTTCCGCGACGACCACATCGTGCCGATGGCGTCCGCGCTGTGGTCGTCGCCCTCCGGGCAGATCCTGCGTTTTCCGGCCAAGTATCTGGCCGCCTTCATGGCCAACCACCCCCTGCTGCAGGTCGACCGACGCCCGCAGTGGCAGGTCGTGAAGGGCGGCTCACGCAGCTATGTA
>JBBSDI010000344.1:0-3712 GCA_038249585.1 Lysobacterales bacterium
GCATCGAGCAAGCCCGCTGCGCGCGCGGCGCGCTCCTGCAAAAATCCGCCCTCAACCCCGCGCGCGACGCTCCAGCAGCGGCTGCATGAACACCGCCGCGAGCACGATGGCGACACCAATATAGAACCCCGGCGCCAGCTCGCGATGCTCGCCGAGCAACACCATCGCCAGCGCAATCGCATACAGCGGCTCCAGATTCAGCGCCAGCTGCATCGAAAACGCCGACACCTGGCGCAGCGCCAGCAGCGACAGCGCAAACGGCACCACCGTGCATGCAATCGCCAGCACCATCAGCAGCATCGCATCGCGCAAATCCGGAACTGGCAAGCTGCCATCCGCTGCGGGCAAGAACTGCAGCAACGGCAGGCACAGGCTTACAAACAACCAGCCGCTGGTGATCTCGACCCAGGTCACCGCCAGCGCATCGCGCTGTGTGGCCCAGCGCTTGTTGAGCACCGTAAACACCGCAGTGAGCAGCGCCGAGATCACGCCAACACCAAACCCGACCCACATCGCCGATGGCATCCCGCCGACCACCAGCGCAACCCCCGGCAGCGCCGCAATCCCGAGACCCAGCTCGCGCCTCGACATGCCGCGCCCGACCAGACGCGGCTCCACGACCGCGACAAACACCGAGCCCAGCGCCATGCAGGTTGCCGCCACCGAGGCATTGGCCAGCTTGATCGCGCCATAGAAAGTCAGCCAATGCAGGGCGACGATTACGCCGATGCCCGCGTAGATCGCGATCAGCCGCGGCGGCATCCCGCGCAGCGCGCGCCACACGCGCGGCACCATCAACAGCACCGCGCTCACGATCAGCATGCGCCACCACACCAGCGCTGCGGCCGGCAGGCTGATCAGTTTTCCCAAGATGGCGGTAAATCCCCACAGAACGACGCAGACATGGATCTGCAGCAGGGCTTTGTGATCGGCTTGCATCGTGCTGCTGCGGCGTTGCGATCAGCGCAGGTTAGCGCATGCGTGCGCTGGATCGCGCCGCCGTTGGCAGAGTGCGCCGGACCAGCGCCAGGCGCGTTCGGTGTCGGCGACGTTGCTCGGCGGCTCGGCGCGCATGGCCTCGGCTCGGAATCCGCAAGCGATGGCCCAACCGCCGCTACAATTGCCCGGCCGCACAGCGGGCCTATAGCTCAACGGTTAGAGCAGGGGACTCATAATCCCTTGGTTCCAGGTTCGAATCCTGGTGGGCCCACCAACACCGGCATGGGCCCACCGTGCAGCCAGCGACGCGCTACCGACTGCGCGGACCGTGCGTCGGCTTGCGCGTGCTCACGATGTGCCTGCCCGCGCGCCGTGCTGCCCGCAGTTTTTTCGCCTGACGGCTGGCGGGAACCCCCGCGACTGCGCCACACTGATCCCCCGGTACGCCCGCCGCAACGCGCCGGTGCAACCCGTCCGGGTGCTGGCCAGCGGCAGTTATTCCCGTCCGCTCGCCGGACGCACGAAGGGGGGTGCGAATGTCGCGTGGGCTTGAGTCCAATTCCCAGCCGCCTGCGGTTGCGCCGCTCAGTGCGCGCCACAATCCGCTGCGCACGCGGGCCGACTGGGAGGCCATGCGGCGCGCCGTACTCGCCGACCCCGGTGCCTTCCACGCCGCCATTGCGCGCCGCAACCTGCACTGGTTCGTGCCCGCCGTCGGGCCGCACGGCGCATGGCTGTCGTTCGAGGAGAGCAGTGCGCGCTGGAGCGGCTGGGATGCCGCTACCGGGGCGCCAACCACGCCCGCGCTGGGCGCGGACTTTGCACCCTGGACACGCGCGTTCGATGACCGCGACGCGCCGCAATATCGCTGGTTCGAGGGTGGGCTGACCAACGCCTGCTTCAACGAGGTCGACCGCCACGTACTGGCCGGCCACGGCGACGAGGCAGCGCTCCTGTTCGAGGGCGATCGCTGGGACCAGTCGCTCAACGACGGCCGCGGCGGGCCCGTGGTGGGCTACCCGATCAGCCGCCGGCGCCTGCTGCTGGAAGTGGCGAAGTGCGCGCTGGTGCTGCGCGGACTGGGGCTGGCCGCGGGCGAGCGCATTGCGCTGAACATGCCGAACATCCCGGAGCAGGTCTACTACACCGAGGCCGCCAAGCGGCTCGGCATCTTGTACACGCCGGTATTCGGCGGCTTCTCCGACAAGACCCTTTCGGATCGTATCCACGACGCCGGCGCAAAAGTCGTCATCACCGCCGACGGCGGCTGGCGCAGCGCGCAGGTGGTGCCCTTCAAGGAGGTCTACACCGACGCCGCGCTGGACAACTACGTGCCGGTCGAGGTCGCCATCGAGGTGCTGCGCGCGAGCCTCGCCGCGATGGGCGTCGGCCAGGCCCGCGCCGATTGCATCGTGCAGCGTGCGGCAGAGGCCGTGCGCGGCGAGATCACGGTAGAGCGCAGCGATCTGATGCGCGGCGTGGGCCGCGCGCTGGCCGAGCTGTCCTCGGGCGCCGACCCGCTGGACGCCGCCGAGGCAAGCCGCATCCGCACCGGGCTTGCGCGCGCGCTGGTCGACACCCCGCCGCGGGTATCCGCGGTAGTGGTGGTGCGCTACACCGCGCAGCCGAACCTGCTGTGGCGGTCCGAGCGTGATCGCTGGAGCCACGAGCTGCTCGCCGGCGCCACCGGCCAACTGCTCACCGCCGCGCGCGCCGCGGGCGTTGCCGTCGCCGACGAGGACGCACTGCTTTCGCTGCCCGACCGCGAGTTCGTGGCCGCCATCTGGGCGGCCTGCCCGCCGCAGCCGGTGGACGCCGAATATCCGCTGTTCCTGATCTACACCTCGGGCTCCACCGGCAAGCCCAAGGGCGTGGTCCACGTGCACGGCGGTTACGTCGCCGGCATCGCCGAGACGATGCGGGTGGCCTTCGACGCGGCACCTGGTGACGTGATGTACGTGGTCGCCGATCCTGGCTGGATCACCGGCCAGAGCTACATGATCAGTGCAGCGCTCGCCACGCGCGTGACCAGCGTGATCGCCGAGGCAGCCCCGGTGTTTCCCTCCGCCGGTCGCTTCGCCTCGATCATCGAACGCTACGGCGTGTCGATCTTCAAGGCCGGCGTGACGTTTCTCAAATCGGTGATGCAGGACCCGCAGAACGCCGAGGACGTGCGCCACTACGACCTGTCGGGTCTGCGCGTGTGCACCTTCTGCGCCGAGCCCACCTCGCCGTCGGTTCAGCAGTTCGGCATGGACCTGATGTGCCCGTGGTACATCAATTCCTATTGGGCCACCGAGCATGGTGGCATCGTGTGGACGCACTTCTACGGCAACGGCGATTTCCCGCTGCGCGCGGATGCCCACACCTACCCGCTGCCGTGGGTGCTCGGCGAGGTCTGGGTCGCCGACGGCGAGCCTGTCGATGGTCGCGTGCCCGCGCGCGCGGCCGAACCGGGTGAGAAGGGCGAGATCGTGATCGCCGCACCCTATCCCTATCTGTGCCGCACGATCTGGGGCGACCCCACCGGCTTCGCAGTCGAGCACGTCGACGGCGGGCTGCGCGTGGCCGGGCATTGGCGCGGCGATGCTGCGCGCTACGCGCAGACCTACTGGATGCGTTGGCAGGGTCGGCTGGCCTACACCCAGGGCGACTTCGCCGTGCGTTACGACGACGACGGCTTCTCGCTGCACGGGCGCTCGGATGACGTGATCAACGTCTCCGGTCACCGCATCGGCACCGAGGAGATCGAGGGCGCGATCCTGCGCGACAA
>JBBSDI010000345.1:0-3661 GCA_038249585.1 Lysobacterales bacterium
CGGTTCGAACACCGTCCCAAGCGCGGCATACGACAGCACGCTGCCGTCATCGCCGAGCCAGGTCAACCGCGCCAGGGTCCGGTAGCGCGCCGACATCGCCTTGCCTGCTGCCTGCACCCGTGCCGACCGCGCCGGTGGCTCATCGTGCGAAAGCTGCGCTGCGAGGCGCGAGAAATCGCGCTCGCGGGATTCCCACTCAGCGGCCAGAGTACGCGTCATCGCATCGAGCGCAACGTCGCCGGTGGCGTCGATCGCATCGATCGACTGCCTCGATACCGCACCCCACAGGCTGATGCCGATGGCGAGCACCGCGGTCATCACCGCCGCAGGCAACGCCTCCATGCGAAACTGCTGCGTCGAGGCGCGCACGGTTGCCGCGCAGAACAGCGCAGCACCGAGGGCCATCAAGGCCAGCAGGCCCAGGAAGCTCAAGCTCCAGGCGCCGAGGATCGGTTCGATCCCGAACAGCACGCCGGCGAGCACGCCGGTCAACGCCACCGCACTGCCGAGCATCGCCGACAGTCCGCCGAGCCATGCAAAGCGCAGCGCCCATCGATTCGCGCTGGGCGCAGCGATCGCCATGCAGCTGAGCACCAGCAGGGCCAGATAGATCGCGGTGATCAGGGCGCGTCCGGGCTCCTGGCCTTCCTCCGGCACGATGCCGGCGATCGGCAGCGGCAGGCTGGAGGGCCACAGGGCTTCAACCGCGTTCAGGACCATGAAGGCAAGGAGGGCGGCCAGCAGCAAGTGGTAGCGCGGCGAACGATCCAGCGCGGCGCGGATCAGCAGGATCGACAGCACCACTATCATCGCCGTCTGCGGCGCTAACGGATTTGCGCCTACCCCGCGGGTGAGCAGCTCGCTGCCGATCGCATGACCGATCAGCGCCATGGCCACGATGCCGAGCAGCCACATGGCGAGCAGTTCGATCGCCAGGCGTGCAGGTTCCAGCGTGCGCCGCAGCTGTTCGATCAACGGCCAGGCCAAGGCGCTGGCCAATGCAGCGGGCGCGACGAACAGCTGTATTTCAGGCCACAGTGGCGAAAGCTCATCTTCGACCCCGGCTGCGCCGAACAGGCGCACCATGATCGTCGTCAGCGCAACGCCGGCGATTACCGCGGCAGCACGTCGGGCCACGCTGCCACCGATCAGGTGCAGCAGGACACCGGTTGCCGCCAGCAGGCTGAGCGCAAAGAACGGTGCGCGGATCGCAGCATCGCCGCGATCGACAGCGCCGAGCAGCGGCAGCAACAATTGCAACGTTGCCAGCAACAGCAAGCCCAACCCACCCCAGCGCAGCGCTGCATGGGAACTGGCCAGCGCCAGCGTGGCGAGCGCCACGGCCAGCATCGCCAAGCCGCCGTCGCGATCGATGCCTGCGGTGTCGGCAAACTGCCACACAGTCGGCAGTACCGCTGCCGCCGCCGCCACCGCGATCAGCACGATTGCCCGCGGCAACGCGACGCTGGGGGTGCCGGCTGCTGATTCCGTCGAAGGTGCTGTAACGGACATCGGGTCGTCTACTGGCAGTCCACGGATAGGCGTGGGTGGGTCGATTGTGCCGCATGCAGCGTGGCGCTCGTGGGGTCGGCCCAGGCCGCTGGATCAGCCGTTGCGCTCGACCTCGCGCGGTGCTCTCCCGCCGCGCTCGCGCGCGATCAGGTCGATCTGCGGCTTCTCCCAGCTGCCGGTGACCCGATAGCGTGCACGCGTCATCGTATCGAGAGGATTGCGCAGCACGCCCTGTGCCACCAGCCCGGCGGCCGCTCCAACCGGACCCAGCGCCAGCGCACCGACGACCGGCAGGACGGAGCCGACCTTGGGCGTGACCTGCAGTTCCTGGTCGTAGTCGCGCGCGGACAGACCGGTGCGTCCGCTCACGGCAATGTCGGCCGATGGTCCCTTGACCACCAGATCGGTGGTGAAGGCATCGCCGGTGCGCAGCTCGAACTGGCCTTCGATCGAATCGAACGACATGCCGCTGCGGAAAAAATCGCTGAAATCCAGCGATAGCCGCCGCGGAATCTGCTGCAGGCTGACCAGACCGAGCAATCGTCCGGCACCCGGATCGACGTCGAGGATGCGTCCCTGCCCGACCTTGGCGTGCAGCGTCCCGGCGATCCGCGACAGGCCGAATTGCGCGGGCGAACCCTGCCATTCGCCGTCGAGCTGCACGATGGTCTGTCCGCCTTCGACGATGCCTGCGAAGCCGAGCGCGTCGAGCATGCGGCCGAGATTCTCGGCGCTGAAGGTCACCGCGAAGCGCGAGCGCTCGCTGCCCTTGTCCTGCGTCCAGTCGCCCCGCGCGCGCACCTGGATCACCGGCGAGCTGGTGTCGAGCTGCTCGACCCGCAGACCGCCGGCAATGGGCACGGTCTCGATCCGCGCGGTGCCGAGCTGGGCGGCCCCCAGCCGCAGGTCCTTGACCCACAGGTGCAGCGGCGGCAGCCCGGCCGGATCGATGTTGCGGGCGGGCGCGCTGGGCATCGCATCGGGCAGGTGCAGGGTCTCGAATTCGGCAGTCACGCCAGTCCCGGCGGCGCCGGCCAAGGTCAGCGCGCCGACCAGACCGGGGCCGTTGAACGCCACCCGGGTTGTGTCGGGATTACTTTCAAGCTGGACCCGCGTGTCGGCAAAAGCGCGCCCCAGCACGGCCAGTTCGGTCACGCTCAGATCAGCATCGAGCGCGCCGATCGCGCCCTCGCCGGTACCCATCGCCGCCCAGCCACCGAGGTCGAGTGCGGCCACGTCGCCACGCGCACGCAATCCGGATGGTGGCAGCGCGCCGAGTTCGGCCAAGCCGAAGGCGAGGCTGCCGGCGAATGCCGTGGTTTCAGTGGGCATGCGGCCACTGAAACGCAGCAAGCGGCCGAGTTCGAGGTCGAGCAGCGATCCGGCCACCGGCAAATCGACCGCGAAGCGCAGCGGCAACGCACTGTCGGCGTCCTTGCGCAACGGTGCGGGCAGGTCGAGCGCGATGCCGCGCAGATCCGAGGCAACGCTGACCCGCTTGCGCGGCGGATTGCCGCCCTCGCCCTCGCGGTCGACCGCCAGCTCCACACCCCATTCGGCCCGTCCCGCAGCGCGCGACAGCAGTTCATCGATTCCGGGCACGCCCGACAGCACGGTCGCTACCGTAAGCCCGCCGCGCAGGCTGGCTTCGATCTGGTGCTTCGGATCGCTGGCGAATTCGCCGATCGCGATCGACAGCGCCGCCGGATCGCCATCGACCCGCACGGCAAGGTCATCGGCAGCGAAACCGCGATTGCTGAAACGCATGCCGCCGTTGGCCTGCGCGAAGGCAAGCTTCCACTCGCGGTCGAGCAGGTCCGCATCGATCAGTCGCACATTGCCGAACAGCTGCGACTCGCCAAGATCGGGACGCAACGGCAGCGTGAGATCGAAGCCCACCTCGGCGCGACCGCCGACCGCGATACTGTTCAGGTAGCCGCCCGCGGTTTGCTGCACCGGACTTGCGCGCAGCAGCTTGAGCAGATCGCCGCCACTGCCCTGGCCTTGCACATGCAGTTCGATCACCGGGTCCTTGAAGGAATCGATCCGTGCATGCGCGAGCGCGATCGCATTGCCCATCACCGAGCCACCGTCGCCGGTGCAAGCCAGTCCCACTGCACTGAATTCGACATCGACATTTGCGATACGC
>JBBSDI010000346.1:0-3619 GCA_038249585.1 Lysobacterales bacterium
CACGATCGTGCGTCCAAGCCAGTACCGGTTGCCGTGCTGGCGCAGTCGCGTCCCGATCGCGCGGTACACGCGCGCCGCGATCAGGATGCTGCACCGCGCGCCAAGCGGGAGGTGGGCAAGGCCCGCCTCGCCGCTGCGGTAATAGCGCTCGGCGGTGTCTAGCAGGTGGTCAATGCAGGCTTGCAACCGGGGTTGCATCGACAGCGCCGGGTCGACCAGCGCTTGCGGCGCCACGTCTCCGATCAAAGATGCCGGCAGGTAACGACGTCCGGCCGCCGCATCCACGGCAACGTCGCGGCAGATATTGGTCAACTGCATCGCGATCCCGAGGTCGATCGCGTGGCGTAACGCCGTCGGGTCGTCGCACCCCAACGCCCTGCTCATCATCGAACCCACAGTCCCGGCGGCCTTGTAGCAGTAACGCAG
The DNA here is from genome assembly GCA_038249585.1 of Lysobacterales bacterium. Lineage (GTDB taxonomy): Bacteria > Pseudomonadota > Gammaproteobacteria > Xanthomonadales > Ahniellaceae > UBA4656. The sequence continues at coordinate 427 of JBBSDI010000346.1, forward strand.
CAGCGCACCCTCGTCAGCCATGCGAACCGCGCCGAGGTCTGAGTTGATCCCGTCGACGAAGCTTAGAATCAACGCAGGCTCGATGCTGCACTCGCGCATCAGTGCTATCGCGTCGGTCACGATCGGGTTCTGAGAGCTGCCGCTGGCGATTCCATCTGCCACGATTGCGAGGGACGCGCGCGGGTGTTCGCACGCACCTGCCTCATCCGCAAGGTCGTCCACGTAGCGACAAAACCCGTACAGCCGCGTCGCACGCGTTGCGTGAGCCTGGGTCATCCAGCGGCGAGCCCAGTGGAAGCTCTTGCCCTTGCGCGCCATTACCACCTCGGCGCTGCGCAACGCTGATTGGCGCTTGCGAACCGCGCTGTGGCGCTCGCCGACAGCCGCCGAGGGCACCAATGCATCCATCACCTTGGCCGAGCACAGCACCCCTGGCAGCCCGGCACCCGGGTGCGTACCGGCGCCGACGAGGTAGAGATTGCGGATGCCCTCCGCGCGGTTGTGAAACCGGAACCAGGCCGATTGCCGAAACAATGGTGAAACCGAAAAACCCGCACCATATGCGCTCAGGTAGTCGCTGCGAAAGTTTTCGGGCGTCATGTAGAAATCGCCCGTGATACACGCGCCAAGGCCCGGCAGGATCGTCTTCTCGAGCGCCGCGACAATGCGCGCGCGCAGGCGCGGGCCCTCGACAGCCCAGTCGACCGAGCCCTTCAGATTCGGCACCGGGCACAGCACGTAGAAGCTGTCGCAGCCGGCCGGTGCAAAGCTGGCGTCGGTGGCCGTGGGGCGGTGAAGGTAGAGCGAAAAGTCCTCGGTCAGGACCTTGTCATGGAAGATGTCTGCCAACAGTTCGCGGTACCGCGCGCCGAGCCAGATGGTGTGGTGCGCGACCTCGGGATATTGGCGGGTGGTGCCGAAGTACAGGACAAACAGACCCATCGAAAACTCGGCGGCGGCCAGTTTCAAGCGTGCCGAACGGGCCTGGTCTTCAGGCCGGATCATATTTGCGTACAAGTGCGCCGGGTCGGCGTTGGATACGATCACGTCGGCGGCCACCGACGAACCGTCGGCGAGCGTGACGCCGATCGCGACGCCATTCTCGACGTCGACACTGCGCACGGTGGTGTTGAGTTTCACGTCAATGCCGTGCCTGCCCATCAGCGCACCGAGCGCTGCGGTAATTGCTGCGGTACCACCCATCGCAAAGTGCACCCCGTAGGCACGTTCAAGGTAGTGGATCAGACCGTAGATGCTGGTGGTATCGAAGGGACTGCCGCCCACCAGCAGTGGCTGGATCGAAAATGCCTGCCGGAGTTTGGGATTCTTCAGGTGCCGGCACACAAGCTGCCACACGGTGTCGTGGCTGCGCAGGCGAAGCAGCGCCGGAATCTGCTTGAGCATTGCGCCGAAGCGGTGGAAAGGCACTGCCGACAACTGCAGGAAGCCGACGTTGAAGATCTTCTCGGACTGCGCAAGAAGGTGGCGATAGCCGTCGCAGTCATCAGGCTCGATGCGTGCGATCTCGGCCAGCGTTTGATCCAGCGTGCCGCCGTAGTCGAATTGGGTGCCGTCTGAAAAGTGAAACCGATACCACGGTGTCAGAGGCACCAACTGCACGTGGTCTTCGAACTTTTCCCCGAACAAGGCAAACAACTCCTCGAACAGGAAAGGTGCGGTGATCACGGTCGGTCCGGCGTCATGCTTGAAGCCGTCGCGTTCGAAGACCTGAGCCCGACCACCCAGACCGGCGCAGCGGTCGACGAGCGACACGTCGTAGCCCTTCGCACGCAACCGCAGTGCCGCCGCGATGCCGCCGAAACCTGCGCCGATCACCAGTGCTTTCATGATTCGTCTCTCGATGACGGGGTCACGTCACCCGACGGGACCCCGTCTTTGAGATCAGCGATTGACCACCAGTTCCGGCTGGTTCGATGGCACCGTGGATTCCGACACTGCCACCGCCCAGATGATCAGGCCGAAGGCAATCTTGTTCACGAAATCCGCTACGTTGTAGATGATGTTCAGTGCGTTGGCGCTGTCGGCGGGATTGCTCGACAGCAGGTAGCCGGCGACGTATCCGACCGGGTAGATCGTCCACCCAATGGTCACGATCCAGCGCATCGCGTTGAATGCCGACCGGACTGCGGGCGGTGCATAGGTCGCGCTGACCTTGCTGGCTTCACCGAAAAAGATTTCGTACAGAATGAAGGCCCAACCCGCCATTCCGATGATGAAGGCCGGCAACACCGGCATGTAGCCTGCTTCGCCCAGGTAGCCACCGACCAGCATTACCAGAGTGCCTATCATCAGGCGCCAGAAAATGCCGCTGGAAACCTTGGTGATCGCGGCGAGGATCAGATAGAACTCGATCATCAGCAGCGGCACCGTGATCAGCCAATCGATGTAGCGAAAGACCGTGGGCGTGGAACCCGTGGACACCCACACATCGCGCATGTAGAAGTAGTGCACTGCGGCCACCAGCGTGACCAGCCCGGCTACCGTAAGCGAAGTCTTCCACTTCGGCGACACGCGGTCGCGCTCGAGAAAGAAAAATATGGTCGAGGCGATCAGCGCCATCGAAATGATCCAGAACGAAATGCCGACGAAATCATCCTGTTTCAGATCGCCGCCGGTAGCTGCTTGCGCGACGCCCGCAACCGCTGCGAGGGCCATCGCTATCAACGGCAGCACTGCCCAGCGGGTCCTGGTGGAGAACGGGTTTGGAACTGGGATTGCAGTATTCATGGTGCGCTTTCCATCCATTGCGTGAGTAAGGGTTGTCACAAGGGCGCCACGCTGAAGCTGCATGGCCGACGCCGAGCCTGACTACCGGCGGGCCGGCTACCTGCCGGCCCGCCCGCTCAGGCTGGATTCTCGAAATTTCCCCGCAGATCGCCCGGCTAGTCGGGGACGGGTGCGCTGCTTACGCCGGGATCAATACCGTGTCGATCACGTGAATTACGCCGTTGGTGCACTCGATGTCGGTGTTGACCACGGTCGCTGTGCCGTTGAGCTTGACGCCGTCTTTGGTACTGATGACCAACGTGGCGCCGTTGACCGTATTGGCCGATTTGCCGTCCATCGTCATGACGTCGGCGGCAAGGACCTTGCCGGCGACCACGTGGTAGGTGAGGATCGCGCTGAGCTTTGGAATGTCCTTCAGCAAGGCGTCCACGGTGCCCGCGGGCAG
>JBBSDI010000347.1:0-3618 GCA_038249585.1 Lysobacterales bacterium
CCAGCACGGTGAGGAAGGCCACCACCGAGGTCAGGATGGTGCGCGACAGGGTCTGGTTGATCGAGCGGTTGAGCACTTCGATCGGCCCGACCTTGTGCATGGCACGGAAATTCTCGCGCACGCGGTCGAACACCACGATGGTGTCGTTGATCGAGAAGCCCATCACCGACAGCACGCCGGCCAGAACCACCAGGTCGAACTCCTTCTGGGTCAGGGCGAAGTAGCCGACCACCAGCACCACGTCGTGCAAGGTGGTGATGATCGCGGACACCGCGAACTTCCACTCGAAGCGCGCCGAGATGTAGATCAGGAACCCGAAGGCGACCACCATTACCGCGATGATGCCGTTCTCGGACAGCTCCTTGCCGACCTGCGGGCCGACGAAGTCGCTGCGCGTGACCTTGGCCGGGTTTTCATCGGTATTGACGGCCGTGAGTACCGCATCGGCGGTCTGGTCGATCGCCGCTTTGGCGACCTGCCCGTCGGCGCCCGCCTGCTCGGCGGCCGCGCGCGGCTGCAGGCGCACCACCACTTCACGGGCTTCACCGAAGCTTTGCACCATGGCGCCTTCATAGCCGGCTGTTTCCAGCGCGGCGCGCATCGCGGGCAGGTCTGCGGGCTTTTCGAAGGTGAGCTCGACCAACGTGCCGCCGGTGAAGTCGAGGCCGAAGTTCAGGCCGCGGATCGGGATCGCCAGCAACGCGACCAGCAGCAACACACCCGCCACGATCAGCGAGGTCTTGCGCAAACGCATGAAGTCGACCTTGGTGTTCGGTTTTACGATTTCGATGGGCATGGGACTGGACCGGTCAGATCGCGAGACCGGTCAGCTTGCGCCGACGGCCATAGATGAGGGTGGCGACCCCGCGCGACACCGACACGGCGGTATACATCGAGGTCAGGATGCCGACGCACAGGGTTACCGCGAAGCCCTTGATCGGACCGCTGCCGAAGGCGAACAGCGCGATACCGGCGAGCAGTGCGGTGATATTGGCATCCGCGATCGTGCTGGAGGCCTTTTCGTAACCGCTCTGGATGCTGGCCAATGGCGAGTTGCCTGCGCGCAGTTCCTCGCGGATACGCTCGTTGATCAGCACGTTGGCGTCGACCGACATGCCGATGGTCAGCGCGATACCTGCAAGACCGGGCAGGGTGAGGGTCGCACCGACCAGCGACATCACCGCCACGACCAGCAACAGGTTCAGCAGCAGCGCGGTGCAGGTGACGATACCGAACACGCGGTAGTAAAACAGGAAGAAGATCAGCGTGAACAGGAACGCGAAGCTCACCGCAGTCCAGCCGCTCTCGATGTTCTCGCGGCCGAGGCTCGGGCCGATGATGCGTTCCTCGACGATGTCGATCGGGGCTGCCAGCGCGCCGGCGCGCAGCAGCAGCGCGGTCTCGGCGGCTTCGTCGGACGACTCCAGGCCGGTGGTCTGGAACTGCTTGCCGAACGGACTGCGTACGGTAGCGTCGCTGATCACCTCTTCCTTGATGCGCTGGGTGCGCACTTGCTTGCCGTCGACCTCGCGCACTTCGGGCACGCGCTCGATGAACACCACCGCCATCCTGTTGCCGACGTTCTCGTTGGTGAAGTCCTGCATGCGTTTGCCGCCGACATTGTCGAGCGTGACCGAGACCATCGGCGAGCCATCCTGCGCGTCGAAGCCGGCATTGGCACCAACCAGCTGGTCGCCGGTGGCGATCACCTGCTTGTTGAGCAGGATCGGCCGGCCGTCGCGGGTGTAGTACAGCTTGGATTCCGGCGGCACCCGCCCGGCGACTGCCTCGGCGACGCTGCCGCGCATGTCGACGGCGCGGTACTCGAGGGTGGCCGTGGCGCCGAGGATGCGCTTGGCGGCCGCAGTGTCCTGCACGCCCGGCAGCTGCACCACGATGCGCGAGGCACCCTGCTGCTGGATGCTCGGCTCAGCCACGCCCAACGCATTGATGCGGTTGCGCAGGGTCGAGATGTTCTGCTGCAGGGCTGCGTTCATTTCCGCCTGCAGCGCAACGTCGTTCATGTTCGCGATCAGGGTCACGCCACCATCGATCGCGGGGCCATCGGCCAGCTCGAGCATCGGCAGATCGGTGGTGAGCAGGCGGAACGCCGCGCGGCGGGCATCCTCGGTGACCAACGTGACTACCGTACCCTGCACGCCGCGGGTGACCGAGCGATAGGTGATCTTGTTGGCGCGCAGCAGTGCCGTGATGTCGTCGATGACACGGTCGCCTTGCTTGTCGAGCGCGGCGCGCTGGTCGACCTCCATCAGAAAGTGCACGCCGCCGCGCAGGTCCAGACCCAGCGCCATCGACTTGCCACCGACCGCAGCCAGCCATGCAGGCACGGTGGAGGCGAGATTGAGGGCCACCGTATAGCCGTCGCCGAGCTGGCTGCGCAGGGCTTCCTGAGCAGTTGGCTGCACCTCGAAGTCGCGCAGCCGCACCAGCAGGCGCTTGCTCTGTTCGTCGATCTCGACCGCCTTGAAGTCGATCTCGGCGGCCTTGAGCACGCCCTGCACCCGTTCGCTGAGCGCCGCGTCGATCACGCTGCCGCGATTGGGCGACACCTGCACCGCCGGATCCTGCGGAAACACGTTGGGCAGCGAGTAGAGAACGGCCAGCGCGATAACGATCGCGGCGACCACGATTTTCCAGCGTGCGTATTCGAGCATGAGGTTTTCCTGCGTCCCGTTACGGGGCGTGGTGGCTTAGGCCGACTTGAGGGTGCCCTTGGGCAGCACCGTGACCACGGCCTGCTTCTGCACCTTGACCTGCACGCCTTCGGCGATTTCCAGGGTGACGATCGAATCGGCGATCTCGGCGACCCGGCCGAACAAGCCACCCGCGGCCACTACCTCATCGCCCTTGGCCAGGCCACCGAGCAGGGTGCGGTGCTCCTTGGCGCGCTTCATCTGCGGGCGAATGGCGATCAGCCAGAACACGCCGAAGAACAGCAACATCATGATCAGGGGGGAAAGCAGGCTCGGCTGCGCGGCGGCAGCGTCTTGCGCGTAGGCGGAAGCGATCAGGAAATCCATGGACAGTCACCCGGGGCGTTCGAGGATGGCCGGCACGCCGCAGGTACGGCGACCGGAAAGGGAAAAATGGCGCCGGATTATGCCACTTGGCGCCGCATCCCGCACGCCGCCCCGATTTTCACGGGGCCGGAGCGCGGCGATACAAGGCATGCCGCACGCCGCCGGCCCGCGCCTCGCGCCAGCATTCCCAGTGCGCCGGCACCGTGGGCGCCATCTCCGCAGGCGACTCCAGATAGACCCAAGCCAGCCGCGCAAGCCAGCCGTGCTCAAGGGCGACACAGATCGCCGCCCACGCATCGGCACCGAACGGCGGATCGACGAACACCACGTCGAAGGGCTGCGGCGACTCGCCCAGCGTGCGTTCGGCATGCGCCTCGATGAGGCGCGCGCCTTCGACCTTCAAGCGCAGCAGATTCTCGCGCAGCGCCTGCGCGGCACGCGGATCGCGCTCGATGAGCACCACCTCGCGCGCGCCGCGCGAGATCGCCTCGATGCCGAGAGCGCCGGTACCCGCGTATAGATCCAGGCAGCGGCTGCCCACGATCACCGGTGCGAGCCAGTTGAACAGGGTCTCGCG
>JBBSDI010000348.1:0-3580 GCA_038249585.1 Lysobacterales bacterium
ATGAAAGCGCCGGAAGTTGTTGGAGAACACGATCGTACCGCCCGCAGCAAGTCGCTCGGCGCACAGCTGCAGCAGCCGCACGTGATCGCGCTGCACGTCGAAATCGTCGGCGCGCTTGGAGTTGGAAAATGTCGGGGGATCTACGAACACCAGATCGAAGCTGGCATCGCTGGCCTCAAGCCACGCCAGCACGTCGCCGTGCACCAGTCGATGCACGCTGCCGGTGAATCCGTTGCGCGCCAGATTGCGCGCTGCCCATTCCGAGTAGGTGATCGACAAATCGACGCTGGTGGTGCTGGCAGCGCCGCCGGAAGCGGCATACACGCTCGCCGTTCCCGTATAGCTGAACAGATTGAGAAAGCGCGCATCGCGCGCCATGCCACGCAGGCGCGCGCGCATCGGACGATGATCGAGGAACAGCCCGGTATCGAGATAGTCGAACAGATTGACCTCGAACAGCAGGCCGCCTTCGGATACCTCGATCACCTCGCCGCGCTCGGCCTGCCGACCGTAGCGGTCGTCGCGCAGCTGCACGCGGCGCTGTTTTATCGCGATGCGCTCGCGCGGCACCGCGAACACCTCGCCGGCAACGCGCACGATCTCGCCGAAACGGCGTCGCGCGGTTTCCGGCGGAATATCCTTCGGCGCCTGGTATTCCTGCAGGTGCAGCCAGCCGTCGTAGATATCGATGGCCGCGGAGTACTCCGGCAGATCCGCGTCGTAGGCGCGCCAGCACGATATCGATTCGCGCTGACGCCATGCCTTCAGATGCTTGATGTTCTTCAGCAGCCGGTTGCGCAGCGACAGCGCGCCCTCCGACAGCGGCTTTTGCTCGCGCACGCCGGAATCGCGCGCGGCACCCAAGCTATCGAAACACAGCAGGCGACATTCGATCGCGCCGTTGAACAGCGCGTAGGTGCGATCGGCGCGCAGCCCGGTAGCGCGCCCGAGTTCTTCGTGATTGGTGATCAGCGCCGCACGCCAACCGGCGAAACCGCGCTTGAGCGCATCGCCGAGTTCGCGATAGGTCTCGCGCAGCGCATCGACTTCACCCATTCGCTCGCCATACGGTGGATTGGTGATCACCAGCCCGGGCACCTCGTGAGGCGGCGCTTCGAGCGAGGCCACGGCACGCACCGCAAGCTGGATGAATCCAGCAAGGCCCGCCGCCTGAGCATTGGCCTTGGCGGCATTGAGCACTGCCGGATTGCGATCGCTGCCGAACAACTTCGGCTGCAGCGCGCGCAGGCCGTTCTGCGCGCGCGCCTGCGCATCGGCCAGCAGGGGCGTCCACAGTGCCGGATCGAAGCCGCGCCAGCCGCTGAATCCGAAGTGCTCGCGCTTGAGCGCAGGTGCTACATCGGCCGCCATCATCGCCGCTTCGATCAGCAGGGTGCCCGCGCCGCACATCGGATCGACCAGTGGGCCGCCTGCGGCGTGCACCTGCGGCCAGCGAGCGCGCAGCAGCATTGCCGCGGCGAGATTCTCCTTCAGCGGCGCCTCGCCTTGGCCGCGGCGAAAGCCGCGATGGAACAGCGCACCGCCGGAGAAGTCGATCGACACGATCGCCTTTTCGCGGCGCAGCACTACATGCACGCGCAGGTCCGGCCGCTCGCGATCGATATCCGGCCGGGTGCCGTCGCGCGCACGGCACTGGTCGACGATCGCGTCCTTCATCTTCAAGGCCACGAACTGCGAGTGATCGAGCGCGGTGCTGCGGCCATGCGCATCGATGGCCAGCGTCGCAGCAGGGGCCAGATGCACCGACCAGTCGATGTCCATGGTGCCGGCATACAGCTGTGCGGCGTCGGCCGCATCGAACTCGGCGATCGGCAGCAGGATTCGACTGGCCAGCCGCGACCACAGGCAGGCCCGATAGCCGAGCGCCGCATCGCCTTCGAAACGCACGCCGGCGAGCTGCTCGCGCGCGCTTTCCGCGCCGAGCGCCTTGAGCTCATCGACCAGCAGATACTCCAGGCCCTTTGGACAGGCGGCGAACCAGCGCGTACTCACCGCTGTTCCAGCCATTGCCCGAACCAGCGCGCGATGATCTCCACGTGCGCGCTCAGCCGGTGGCTGTCGTCGACCAGATGCAGTGTCGCGCGCCGCTGCTGCGCGAACGCGATCACCGACTCGGCCGGAATCAGCTCGTCGTCCCAGCCGTGCACGATGGCCGTGGGCACTGCTGCCGCATCGAAAAAGCGCGCGTAGCGCGGGATGCTCATCGGCGGAGCCAGCAGGAACAAACCCACCGGCACGCGCAGCAGCGATCCGAGCCCGGCGCTGAATGCGCCCATGCTGGAACCTGCCAGCACCAGCGGGCTGCCATCGTCGGGCGCGTGCGCAAGCATGCGCGCGATGCGCTCGTCGATGCGGCTGATATCGCGGGAAGCGTCGAGGTCGCGATAGTCCGGCCGCACCTCGCGCCAGCCGATCGCGCGCGCAGCGGCCGCCATGGCCGTGACCTTGGTGGCGTCCGGGCCGCTTTCCAGCCCGTGCGAGAGAATCACCGTACCCTTGCTCATGATTCCCTGCTCACGACTGCTTGCGCTCCAGCCTGTCGACGCCCAGCGCAACCACCGCATCGCCGACCGCGATCTCGCCATCCTCGATGACCAGCGCGCACACGCCGCCGTGGCCGCGCATCGCGTTGTAGCCGCCGGGCCCGAGCGCGGTCTCCATTTTCGAACACGGCTCGCAAGGTCCGCTGCCTTCGAACAGCGCGCTGCCGATCCGGAACCGCTGGTTCTTCAGCGCCAGCACGCTGATCCCGGCGACCACGAGGTTGCGTCGCAACAGGGCCGGCTGCACCGCTTCGCGCTGCGCGAGCCCCGCGATCACCGGCAGGTGCTCGGCCTGCAGCAGCGTCACCTGGCGCTTGCCGCCGCCGCTGTAGCGGTCGCCTTCGAGGCCGCGCCCGGCCTGCGCGCGCACCCTTGGCAACTCGCGCATCGGCACTTCGCGCGCGGGCCGCACCCCGATCCAGGTCACGCGGCCGTGGGCCGCATGGCGCGACATCAGGTCCTTGAGGGTGGCCGCCTCGAGGGCGAAACGGTTCGGCGTGGCGGGCATCGGCACATGTTACCGTGCCGCGTCCGCAGCCACCGAACCGCCCCATGCCGCTCGACCTGCCGATCCACGACGAGCCCCTGCCCTATGTCGAGCGCCTGCTCGAACGCCGGCTCGAGGACATCGACCTGATCGTGATCCACTGCACCGAAGTGCCGGATCTGGCCATGGCGCGCGCGTACGGGGAGCGCGTGTTGTATGTCGAGTCCGGCACCGGCGCCAGCGGCCACTACTATATCGAACGCGACGGCCGCATCCTGCGCTACGTGCCGCCGCAACGGGTAGCCAACCATACGCGCGGCTTCAACCCACGCTCGATCGGCATCGAGCTGGTCAACCGCGGCCGCTACCCGGACTGGTACCGCCACGACAACCAGACCATGACCGAGGAGTATCCGGCCGCGCAGATCGCTGCGCTGCTGCAGTTGCTGGCATCGCTGCGCGGCGAGTTGCCGAACTTGCGTCTGATCGCCGGCCATGAGGATCTCGATCTGGCGCAGGTGCCGGCGAG
>JBBSDI010000349.1:0-3575 GCA_038249585.1 Lysobacterales bacterium
CAACGCGCTGGCCGGCAGCGAGCGCGCAATCGTCACCGCACTGCCCGGCACCACCCGCGACGTCCTGCGTGAAACGCTGCAGCTCGATGGCGTCGAACTGACCCTGGTCGACACCGCCGGCCTGCGGGTCAGCGCCGACAGTATCGAAGCCGAAGGCATGCGCCGCGCGCGCGCCGAACTGATCAGCGCCGACCTCGTGTTGCTGGTCATCGACCCGCACACGCCGCCGCACATCCTCGATGCCCTGCGCGCCGAATGCGCGCCGCAGTGCTTGCGCATCATCATCGGCAACAAATGCGACTTGCAGCCGAACGCCGCACCGCTGGTGCTGCACGATGCCGAACAAGGCCTGCGCGTATCCGCATTGACTGGCGACGGGCTCGATGCCCTGCGCGCGTTACTGCGTGAGCACGCCGCCGGCATCGAGCCCGGCAGCGGCAGCTTCAGCGCCCGCGCACGCCACGTCGAAGCACTCGCGCGAGTCGCCGCACACCTCGACGCGGCCGACATCGCGCTGCGCAGCACGCGTGCCGGCGAACTCGCCGCCGACGACCTGCGCCACGCCCAGCAGGCGCTGGCCGAGATCACGGGCGAGTTCAGCAGCGACGATCTGCTCGGTGAGATCTTCGGCAAGTTCTGCATCGGAAAGTAATGTTGGTTGGTGCAGCTAATCGATGAACTGCGAATCCTGAGTGGCAAGCCGCTGCCGCTGGCGTGCTGGCTGGATTGCAGGCTCGCATCGGCGAGCCTTCCGATGTCTTCGATGCCTGCCTGTGCGTGGTTTGCGCGCTCGATTCTTTCCATGGTCGCAGCATGGCGCCGGGTGCCGTGCGGCGCGATGCTGCGGTGGTCGAGGGATGGATCTGGTTCGTGCGCCCATGAGCCTGCCTGCAGCCTCGCAACTGCAGCTCGCCGCGGCCGCGCCGCCGCAGCTTTCATCGTTGGACCGCGCCCTTGGGCACTCGGGGTGCCGCCGGCCACCACTCGCCAGCGCTGCCGGCTTGCTCCATCCTAGTCGGCCATGAGCCCTTCCGACGACGATAGCGACAGCACAGGCGGCAGCGCAGGTTCCGCCCTGCCGGCTGCGTTGCCGCGCGACGGCATCGCGCAGCTGGTCGCCTACCTGCGCGAGCATGGCCGCATCAGCAAGGCGCAGATTCTGCTGCGCTGGCCGGCGTTGGAGGATCACTACGGATGGCTGGCGGCGCTGTTCGCGGCTGAACATCCGGATATCGTGCGCGGGCCGCGGCGCGCCGGCGGTTTCCGTCTGCGCGATCCCAAGCCTCGGCGCGAGCCGCGCTTGCCGCGCAGCGGTTACCAGACCGATGTATCGGCCGGGCTCACCAGCGATCAGCTGGCGGCAGCCGAACGGCTCGCCGTCCTGCTGACCCACACCGAGCTCGAGCGCCGGGTCGAGCGCAAGCTGATCAACGCCCATCGCAGCATTGCCAAGGCTGCCGGGGTCGAAGCGCCCTCGTTCGGCAAGGCCGCGCTGGCGGCGATCCTGGTCGCGCGCCATGGCGAAGACCTGCTCGCGCAGTCGGAACTGCGCCAGCGCATCGCGCGCGCGGCCGGCATCGAACCGGTGGCGCGCTGGCATCCCGGCAAGAGCACCGCCATTGCGTTCGCGCGCGAAGCGGGTTTTCCGATCTCGTTCGCCGGCACCACCTCCGAGCGTGCTGCGGAAGACCTCGAGTGGCTGCGCGGCCATGTCGCGCTGCCGCCGCTGGCCGACTTCCAGGAAGAGGTGCTGCAGACTGCCGCCGAAAAACTCGAGCGCGCGCGCTGGCCGCGCGCGATCATCACCCTGCCCACCGGTGCGGGCAAGACGCGCACTGCCGTCGAGTACATCGTGCGCCTGCACCAGCGGCACCTCGCAAACCTGCCCGCCACCACGCTGTGGATCGCACATACCGCAGAGCTGCTGGAACAGGCGATCGAATCATTGCGCCAGGTGTGGTCGCACGCAGTCGGCGTGCCCGAGCTGCGCCTCGCGCGGCGTTTCGGATCACATGGTCGCGGCGCCGATGCCGATGCGGAAATCCTCGCCGCGGCCGGCCGCGAGCACCAGCTGATCGTGGCCACACCGCAGCGCTTGCTCAACGATATCGAACGCTGGCGCGCGCTGGGCGACGAACGCCTGGAGGCATGGCTGTCGAGCGTCGAGCTGGTGGTGATCGACGAGGCGCATCGTGCCGCGGCGCCGCAGTACCAGAAGGTGATTGCGCTGTTCGAGCAGGCCGCCGGCGACGATCCGGGCGATCAGCCGCGCGTGCTCGGACTCACCGCCACGCCATTCCGCAACGAGTATCTCCGCGATTATCCGGAGCTCGGCACCAAGGAGCTGTACACGCTGTTCCGGCAGATCGCTGCGCCCACCAAAACGCTCGGCGAAGAGCCGCGCGCGACCCTGCAGGCACGGCAGGTGCTCGCGCAACCGATCGAAGAGCGCATCGATACCGGCGAGACGCTGTCGATCGGGCGCAGCGCCGGCAGCGAGCGCGATCCCGGCAGCGAATCGGTCGAGGCGATCGACCGCCAACTGGCGGAGCTGGCCGACGACGGTCCGCGTCGCGCCTTCGTGTTCGAACGCCTGCTGCCTCTGGCGCAGGACCCGGCCAACCGCGTGATCTATTTCGGACCTACCGTGGACGATGCCGAGATCGTGTCGGTGCTGCTGCGTGCGCAGGGCGTGCCAACCGGCTTCGTATCGGGCACTACCCGTGCGCCGCAGCGGCGCCGCACCATCGATCTGTTCCGGCGTGGCGATTTGCGCGTGCTGTGCAACTGCGAGGTGCTCACCACCGGCTTCGATGCGCCGCAGGTCAGCCACGTGGTGATCGCGCGCCCCACCGTCAGCCATGTGCTGTTCGAGCAGATGGTCGGCCGCGGACTGCGCGGGCCGAAGTTCGGCGGCACCGCGCACTGCCACGTGCTGTACTTCGTCGATCAGCTCGACATCGACAACGTGCGGTTGGGATTCAACGCGTGGCGGAGAATCTGGGGCCTGGCATAAGCATGCGGTCAAGTTGACTTGCTCGAAGGACGCCAACGGAATTCGCAGGTTGTGGACGGGGCGGGTGCCGGCAAATCGTAAGGCTGTGGCTTGAACCATCGCGCGAAAGTCATCCTGCCCAAGGCGCGTTGCTGGCGCTGGCATACGCGGCCTCCGTAGCGCTGCATCATCGAGGCTGCTGCGGAGCCGCGCGCGGCAGGCGTTGGCGCAGGCGTTTGGCGCGTTGGCGACGGGCGTTCGAAGTGGATGCGGCGTCAGGCGCAAGTCGGCGGTGAGTGAACCCGAGTCTGCGCGGTTGCCGAGCTAGACTTGGCCGTGGATGCGCTGGATCAGTCCCTGGATGTCGGACGCGAACCCGACCACGTGCATGCAGTTCTTGAACCCTTTGCTGGCCCATGACCAATCTGCACACCCCGATACAGCGACGCGACCGCGTTCAGATGTGGGTCTTCTTCGGCATTGCCTTGCTGGTGATCGCGGCGGGCTTCGGCCTGCGTGATCCGTGGCCGGCCGATGAGCCGCGTTTCGTGCTGGTCGCCCAGCAGATGATCGACAGTGG
>JBBSDI010000350.1:0-3562 GCA_038249585.1 Lysobacterales bacterium
CCGTTCCTGATGGCCAGACCTGTGGTGCGCCATCCCAACGGAGGGCGTACTTGTTGGAGTCGCGGTCGGCACTACGGCACAGCTGACTTTGCCACCGAAGCGCGCGCCTGCGGTGAGGATACCCGGCCAGCGGCGCAGCAGCGGCATCGCCCAGCTCGCGCGGGCGGCCCGCATCGCCAAATGGGCGAACAGCGCTGCGGCGCGGATGCGCGGCGCGAAATTGCGCCGCCAGGCCGAGGCGTAGACACGGGCGGCGCGCGCACCGGCGCGGCCTGCAATCAGTTCATCGCGCTGGGGTATGAGCTGATCGCAAAGCAGCCAGGCGGACTGAATCGCCATGCTGATGCCCTCGCCCAGGATCGGATGCGCTTCGCCGGCCGCATTGCCGATGGCGAACTCGGTGGGCGAGCGCGAGGGTGTGCGCAGGCCCGGCCGAATGGGCCCCGCGCTGAGCCAGGCGCCTTCCTGCCGTGCACCATCCAGCGCATCGCGAACCGCGCGGCAGGACGCTGCGAGATGCGCCTGTACCGCGACCGCCGCCTTCACGCCAGGCGCGCGATCTCGAATCGACTGCAACAGGTCGCGGCGCAGACAGCACGCCAGCGTGAGCACGCCGCCATCGGCGAGCACCATGCCACCATAGCCGCCGGGAAACGTCAGCAGCGGTAGCAGATCCGGGTCGAGTTCGGCCCCGGTGAAGTTGCCTTTGAACGCGAAGAGGTCCGACCCGCGCGCCGGATGCCGCCGGGTTTCCTCGCCTCTCGGGTCGGACCCCCAGGACCCGTGCGCGTCGATCACCACAGGCGCGCGCAGCGTGACGCTGTCGCCGGAATCGCGCGCCTGGACGCGGCACAAGTGATGCAGGCCCTCGCGGGACATCGCGCGCACGATCCACGGCTGCCAGACCGTCGCGCCCAGTGCCGCCGCACGATGAAGCAGCAGCGTGTCCAGGTGCTCGCGACCCAGGGCGCGACCCCACGGATGCGCCGAATCGGTGGAGCGCGGCAATGGGGCGATCAGCGTGTCTTCGCCTATGCAAAGGGCGACGCGGCGCAACGGCGCGCCGGCGAGGCGTTCGAATGCCAACCCCGTTCCCAGCGCATCGAGCAATGCAAGATTGGGCGCGGCCACGCACTCGCCACACACCTTGCGCCGCGGGAAGCGCTGTTTTTCGACCAGCCCGACCGACCATCCGGCCTGCGCCAGGCGGATGGCGGTGGTCGAACCGGCAACGCCGGCGCCGATGATGAGCACATCGAAGTCGGTCTGCGTCACGGCGTGCGAATCGCCACGAACCGGTGGCCGAAAAGTCCGGCCGAAGTTTCGGTCAACTGCCACTGCGACCCATTCGCCATCGGCGCGGGCCACATCGTCGTCAACTCGTGATCGCTGAATCCGGCGTGAACGCTGACTACCGCGTCGTGGCGCGTGATCGCATTGCAGCCCAACAGGCCGAGCAGGTGACTGCCGGCGAGCGCGACGCGCGAGCGACGTGGCTCGCAACAGACGAACGCACCAGCATGCTGCGCAATCGCGCGCATCAGGCGCGCCAGTTCGGTCGGTGCAAAGTGATGCATGAACAGGTTCGCTATCACGATCGCGTTTGGCGAAGTTTGCGCTTGCGCGAGCCAGTCGAACACGTCGCTAGCCGCGACTTCCACTTGCCAACCCGAATTGCGAATGGCGTGAAGGGTTGTTGCGCCAACGCACGGTTGACGATCGATCAGGGTGACGCGCGCATCGCGCCAGCGCGTGCCGCGGCGCCGCGCAAGCGCTTGCATCAAGCTGCCGTCGCCCGCACCGAGCTCCACCAAATGCGGTGACGTTTCGGCGTCGATGATGCCATCGAGTGCTCGGCGCAGCACCGCCGCATTGCCCATCAACCAGTTGACGCGCCGCAGATCCTGCCGAGAACGTACCGCCTGCGGATCGTCGGCGGGCAGGGTGTCGAGCAGTTCAGGCTGGACGCGCCGTGGCAGGCGAGCGCGCCCTGAAGCGCGCGAGTGCGATTGCGTCATGCGACCTCCAGCAACGCACCATGGCAACTGAAGCCGGCGCCAAAGGCCGACATCCACCAGCGACCACTGGGCGCGTTGTCGGCCAACGCGGCCTGCAGCACGAAGTAGACAAAGGCACTGCTGAGGTTGCCGTATTCGCGCAGCATGGCCGCGCTGTATGCCAGGTCCCCTTCGCGCAGCCCGAGCTTCGCCTGCAACGCCTGGAGCACGTCACGACCGCCGGCATGCCAGATCCACACGTCGATGTCTGATTTTGCGATGCCGACATCGGCCAGCGTAGCGTGCAACACGCGCTCCGCATGGTCGGCTGCCAGCTTCGGGACCGGACGCGTGAGGATATTGCGCAACATTCCGCCACGCTGCTCGAAGCACAACGCCGCGCGCTCGGCCGGATTGGTGAGCGAACCGGCCGCCTTCCATTCGATCCGCCGCCGGTGCGCGGGCGGTGGCTCGGACGACAGCACCGCCGCGCCAGCGCCATCGCCAAACAGGCACGCGCTGATCAGCACACCCGGATCATTGTCCAGATACATCGCCGCACTGCTGACCTCCACGCACACCGAGAGGACGTGGCGACACGAACCGGACTGCAGCAACGCCTCGCCGAGGCGCCAGTTGGGCAGCGCCGCGCCACAGCCCTGGCCGACGAGGTCGTAGGCCTGAACGTCTGGGCGCAGGCCGAGGCGCTCGATCAAGTAGCTGGTCAAACCCGGACACAGGTACCCCGTACAAGTGCTGATGATGACCGCGTCGATCTGCGTGGCATCGAGCATGGCTTCGGCGAGGGCGCGTTCAGCCGCGAGCGTACCCAGTGTCGGGGCGTGTGCAAGAAAGCGCGCGTGCAGCGTATCCGGATCGATCTGAAAGCTCTCCGCCAGCGTGTCCACCGCCAGGTGACGGGATTCAATCCCGTTGTCGCGCGTCAGCACGGCTTGCGCAATCGCGCGCGCGCGGCGATCGAGTTTTCCGAACCAGACCGACTGCTCGAACGCGTCCCAGCACTGCTGCTTGGTAAAGCGGTGCTCCGGGTGCGCAGTACCAAGTCCGTGCAGGAACATGAGGAGCCTCGGTGGTCGGAGCGTTTGTCGTCAGGGTCGGCGCGAGCGTTGGATCACCGAACGCCAAGGACGGCCACACTGGACGTGCGATCGCTGGCAAAACTCACCCTGCCCTCGCCCGTTCGTGGTCGCTGGAGAGGAAAGAAAACATTTTCGGGGCGATTCAAAGGCAGGCTTTCGAAGGGAAAAGAGCGGGTCGGCATCTGTCACCAGCCTCGACCGTATCAGACGCGCGGACACGCAGTCTCGGCCTTCGACCCTGAGTAGCGATCGAGGAACGATAAAAAGGGGAACCAACGTTGGCGCGAAGGTTAGCGACACTCATGATGTTTCAAACGCATTTCAGTGCGCATCTCGATGCCTCAGTGCTACTGCACTCCGTTTGCGTTCGGTGCTTCTGCGTTCGTTTCCACGCCTGACCCGGTCTGTGTCGCGGTGGGCGTCGTGAAGGGTCCGGGTCCTTTCCGCGCCCGACCCGTCCTGCGC
>JBBSDI010000351.1:0-3557 GCA_038249585.1 Lysobacterales bacterium
AGCGCGTTGCCGGCGCGCTCGATGATGGCAAGAAACTTTTCGACTGCGGTCTTGCGTGGCGCGTCGGTGCTGCTGGTCATCCGCTGTGGCGATCGAGTGGGCAAGCGCCGGATGGTAGCCGACCCGTCGCTGCGCGTGAACGCTGCCGGAAAATGCCGCCGCTGAGCATGCCGCCTACTCGATCTGCGCCTTCGCCGCCGACGCATCGAGCGCCTGCATGGCCTCGATCGGCTTGAGCTTGCCGGCTTTGGCGTACGCGATCGCCGCATCGTCCTCGCGCTTGTCGCCGTACAGCAGCAGCAGGACGTTGCCGGTCTCCAGCCACACCACCGGCACATCGGCGGCGAGTTTCTGCGCGGTCTTCAGATGCTCCTCGGCAGTCGCTGCCTTCGCGCCATAGGTGAGGCTGGCGATCATGCTGCCGACCTTGGCCACGATTTCGGCGTGATAGGTCGCGAGGGCCAAGTGCGCCTCGGCATGCTTTGGCGCGAGTTTGAGCGTGATATCGAGACTCTCCTTGACCTTGCCGGCCAGCCCGCCCGAGAGCGCCTTGGCGATCGAGATCAACTGGCTGTAGCGGCCGAGTGCGAAGGCGCGAAAATAGTTGGTGTTGACCTGATTCGGCAACGACTTCAATGCGTCGTCTGCGCGCTCGGAAACCAGCTCGAAGCGCTTGAGCTTTTCCTTTGGATCGTCGATCAGATAGGTCGCATGGATGCCCATTGCCTTGCAGGCGACCACCGCACCGAGCGGGCCCAATGCATCGCCGGCCGCATGGGCGAGCTCGAATTCACCGGCGTGGTAGGCGCGCCATGCATCCGCCAGTGCGTCGGCCGTGCGCGCGGTGTCTGCGGCTTTGCCGAGTTTGGGATTGGCGTTGAGCAGCGCGCTGATCCGCGCGGCGTCGGGATAAGGCTCCTGATCGCCTGCGTGCAGCTTGTCCCAGGCTTTCGCCAGCTTCGGTCCGCTGTAGTCGAATGCCTTGTTGGGGTACGGAAACGCTGCCCACTTGAGCTTGGCCATGCATGGTTCTCCGGATCGATGCGGCAAGCATTGTGCAGGCGCGGGCTGCGTGCAAGGCCGCAAGGCGACACAAACGCATTGCTGCAGTTGCGACGGTGGCGATGCCGCATGTTGCGTTGCAATAGAAATCCGAGCCACGCAGGTGCCGGGCGAACGCTGCCGAATCAAACTTGCAGCGTAGTGTGATTGTTCTATGCCAACAGCCCACACTCAATCTCGATGCCGCATGGCAGCATTCTGGAATCCCGGTCACGGCAGACCCAACCCACGAGGAGATCGACATGGTGAGGAAGACGAACAGCAACAAGCGCGCCGCTGGCGTGAACGATGCAGCGGACGCTGCGCGCACCCTGTGGCTGGCAAGCCTGGGCGCGGTGAGCCTGGCGCAGAAGAAGGGCGGCAAGCTGCTCGAGACATTGGTTGCCGAAGGCGAGGATTTCCGCCTGCGCACCAACAAGCTCGCCACGTCGGTGGTCGCGGATCTGCGTCGGGCAGCCGACGATGCACAGACCCAGGTCAAGGATGCCATCGCGCCGATCCGCGCGCAGGCGATGCGTACCGTGCGTCAGGTCGAGGCCGGCGTGAACGAGCGCATCGGCGATGTGCTGGGCAAGCTGGGCGTAAGCGGCAAGGCCAAGGTACCGCGCAAGCGTGCTGCCAAGGCAGCGGTCCGCGGTCGCAAGCCGGCTGCGCGTCGTCGCGCCGCCTGATCGCGGCGTTGCAGCATGAGCCCCGGTGCGGCAGCGCGCCGGGGCTTTTTTTTGCCCGTCCCGGTGCCGCGGGTCAGCCCTTGATGTAGGCCTGCGCCAGCGTATTCAGGTGCACCCGCTCGGCATCGCGCAGGAACGGCGCGATCAGCATCATCACCTGGTGGATGCCCAGCGTGAGGTCTTCCGAGCTGCGCTCGGAGTTGCCGCCGCGCACTGCGTTGAAGTTCATCCAGAACGTGGTCACCAGCAGGATGTTCTGCGCGGTGGCGTCGATTTCGTTGCGGGTTGCGCGCAGGATCTCGGCCTTGGCCAAGCCCTGCAATACCGCCGTCGCGCTGTCGCCGGCGCGACGCAGGATGCGCGCGAAGTGCATGCGCAGCTTGCGGTTGCGACTGGTCAGGTCGACCAGGTCGCGGTAGATGAAGCGGAACTGCCACATGGTCTCGAAGATCAGGTGCAGCTGCAGCCAGATGTCTTCCAGTGTGGGCAGCCGCTCGTCGGGGGTGAGCAGGGCGTTGTCCATGCCCGCCTCGTAGCGCGCGAACAGGTGCTCGACGATGTCGTCCTTGTTGCGGAAGTGGTAGTACAGATTGCCCGGGCTGATTTCCAGCTCGTCGGCGATGTGGTTGGTGGTGACATTGGGTTCGCCACGTTCGTTGAACATCGCGAGGCTGACGTCGAGGATGCGGTCGCGGGTCTTGCTGGCCGCGGCAGCCGGGCGGGCGGGGCGCGTACTCACCCGGCGAGCTTGTCGACCAGCGCGATGTATTTCTTGATTGCGTCGTCGCTGGAAGTGCCCTTGAGCTTGGTCCAGGCGTCGTATTTGGCGCCGCCGACAAAATCGAAGAAACCCGGTCGGTTGCCGCTGACATCGCCATCGGTGGCCTGCTTGTAGAGCGAATACAGACGCAGCATGGTGTCGTCGTCGGGCTTTTTGTTCAGCAACTTCACGCGCGCTGCGGCCGCTTCGAACTGCGCACCGGGATCGCCACCCGATTCGGGTGCTGCGGCTGTGGGTGCAGCGGTTCTGGCTGCAGCCTTGGCTGCGGGTTTGGCTTTGTCGGCGGTTTTTTTGGCGGCCATGGCTGCACTCCGGGAAGGGACGCGGTGACCGGGCTTGTAGCACGCGCTTTCAAACAGGGTCAACGCGGTTGCCGGACTGCGCGCTGCCTTCGCCCGGCAGGTTGGGCACGACCGGGCCGTGTCGCCGGGCTTGGAACGCCGCGGGTACGGGGCTATCGTAGTGCCCGACTCGCGTCCGCCTCGACGGCCGTGCCAACATCGGCCTTGCCGGCCAGTCACCGCGCCTGGCGCCTGGGGAGGACGCATGAGCTATTTCGTTACTGGTGGTACGGGATTCATCGGGCGGCATCTGATCGAGCGGCTGCTCAAGCGCCCGGGCAAGATCTTCGTGCTGGTGCGTCGCGGGTCGCAAGACAAGTTCGACGCTTTGGTCGAAAAACTCGCCCCGCCGAAGGGCCGTCTGGTCGCGGTGTATGGCGACCTGACCAAGGCACGGCTCGGCGTGGGTCCGGCAGCGCTCAAGCAGATATCGGGCAAGGTCCGCCACTTCTTCCATCTGGCCGCGATCTACGATCTGACCGCCGACGAGGAAAGCCAGGTCAAGACCAACGTCGACGGAACCCGCCATGCGGTACAGCTGGCGACCACGATCAAGGCCGGCTGTTTCCACCACGTCAGCTCGATCGCCGCTGCCGGCATGTACCCGGGGGTGTTCAAGGAGGACATGTTCGAGGAGGCCGAGGGGCTGGACGATCCGTACTTCCGCACCAAGCACGATTCCGAAGGACTGGTGCGCCGCGA
>JBBSDI010000352.1:0-3554 GCA_038249585.1 Lysobacterales bacterium
ATGAATGCCTCGAGATCAGGTTGGGTCAAGGATTGCATCGTCGTCGCGCGCGGAACCGGTCGGCATGACCAGCCGACCCGGACATGCACCATTCTGGTCATCAGCCCGATCAACCACAAGGCTCCGAAAAGGGGACGGAGGGAATTAAAGGGCTTGGCCCAGAAGGCAGATCGGGAAGGCAGATAGGGAAGGCAGATCGGGACAGGCACTGAAACGCGCAGGAAGGCAGATCGGGACAGGCACTGAAACGCGCAGGAACGACAGAGGTCACGGGGATCCGAAGAGCGGCGGGTCGGGACGACCCGCCCTACGTGCCTGACGGCGCAGGGGTGGAGTGGGGTGGAGGTGGCAAGCCATGCGCAAGCCGTCGAACCCACGCCATCACGCGAAGCGGCGTTGGGACCGGTGCATGGGACCGACAGCGTTCTTGCTATCGGTTGGTGGCAGTAGAGGGCGCACGACGCCAGTCCGTGTTCACCGTCCGAGCGCCCGCCTGCCCTGCTGAGCAGGGCCCTGAAAGCGGTGCCCGCATCCATCCCGATCAAGGACAAGTCGCTGCAGCGCACGCTGACGTTGGCGAGATGCGGCGGCATCGGTGTGTCGCCACCCTCCGCCTGCACCGCGTCGACCCAACGCGGCACTCGCGTATCATCCGGCACTTCCCCGTCCCCATCCTGCGCCCATGTTCCAGATCGTGCCTGCCTTCGCCGTGCCCTTCGCCGAGGTGCTGATGCCCAATTGCGAAGGCGTCAACGCCGAGCTCAAGGCGCTGTTCCTGGCGCGCGAGGGCGAGGGCGGCCGCTACCGCAACCCGCAGACCTCGATGCGGGTGAATCCCGGCCTGTTCGAGAGCGAGTTCACCGTGTTCGCCTGGCCCGAGCCGTGCGTGCAGCAGCTACGCAAGTTCTGCTGGGGCGCGCTCAGTCGCGCCATCGCGCAGCTCTCCGGGTACAGCGCGGCCGAGATGGCCGAGATCGAGATCTACTCCCACACCTGGTTCCACGTGACCCGCAAGGGCGCATGGTTCGGCGTACACAACCATCCGATGGCCTCCTGGTCGGGCGTCTACTGCATCGACCCGGGCGAAGGCGATGGCGGCAATCCGGATTCCGGCGGACTGCATTTCCTCAATCCGCTGCAACTGGCCAACATGTTCGTCGACCCCGCCAACAACAAGTTTCGCGCGCCCTACTCGCTGGCCGGCAAGGTCTACCAGCTACGCGCCGGCCAGCTCGTGCTGTTCCCGTCCTGGGTCGCCCACGAAGTCATGCCGTTCCTCGGCGATGGCACGCGCATCACGGTCGCCTTCAACTGCTGGTTCAACATGCGCGGCGCTCAGAACACTCCGCCGTAACAAGGCAGCGAGGCAACTCGATCGAAGTTGCACCAGCGCGGTCGAGACGCGTGGCGGAGCCGGCGCCTCGCATTTTGCGGTGCGGCGTTACTGACACTGGCGCTGGCGCAAGGGCGTTCATGACACAACGCGAAAATCAGGAATCGCTGGACCCCTAAAAACTGGGACGAGATGCGCGCGCTCGCACACCGCATGGTGGACGACGCGATTACCTATCTGCAGACGGTGCGCGAACGCCAGGTATCGCAGCCAGTCCCCGACGCGATTGCACAGCGCTTCGACGCGGCAGCACCGCAGCTGCCATCCGGCGCAGATGCCGCCTACCGCGAGTTCAGCGAAACCATACTGCCCTATCCGATGCGCAACATTCATCCGCGCCTCTGGGCCTGGTACATGGGCAACGGCACGGTGTTCGGCGCGCTCGCCGAATTCATGGCCGCCGTCATGAACCCCAATCTCGGCGGCGGCAACCATGTTGCCAACCTGGTCGAGGGCCAGGTGGTGAACTGGACGAACGAGATGATCGGACTGCCGCGCGAGGCCAGCGGTCTGCTGGTCAGCGGCGGCTCGATGGCGAACTTCGTCGGCCTCGCGGTAGCGCGCAATTCCAAGGCCGGCTATGACGTGCGCGAACAAGGCGCGAATGCCGCCGGCAAGCGACTGACGATCTGCACCTCCAGCGAAGCGCACAGCTCGATCCAGAAGGCCGTCGAACTACTGGGCATGGGCAGCTTGAGCCTGCGCACGGTGCCGGCCAGCGCCGACTACACCATTGACCTCGCCGCGGTTGCACAGATGATCGCCGCCGATCGGCACGCGGGCTGGCTGCCGATCTGCATCGTCGGCAACGCCGGCACGATCAACACCGGCGCGATCGACGATCTGAATGCACTGGCGGATCTGTGCCAGCGCGAGAATCTCTGATTGCATGTCGATGGCGCCATCGGCGCCGTGGCGGTGCTGGCAGCAAAAGTCAAGCCGCAGCTCGCCGGCATCGAGCGCGCCGACTCTATCGCCCTCGACCTGCACAAGTGGCTGCACGTGCCGTTTGAAGCTGGCTGCATCCTGGTGCGCTGCGAGGATGCGCATCGACGCCCGTTCGGGCTCACGCCCGAATACCTGACGCACGAAACGCGTGGCCTGGCAGCAGGAACGCTGTGGTTCAGCGACTACGGGTTGCAGCTGTCGCGGCAGTTCCGTGCCCTGAAGGTGTGGATGTCGATCAAGAAGCACGGACTCGATCGCTTCGGGCGCATGATCGCGCGCAATGTCGATCAGGCGCACTACTTCGGCCGCCTGGTCGAGGCTGCAGCAGATCTGGAGCTGGTCGCGCCGATCGGCCTCGACATCGTGTGCTTTCGCTTCAACCCGGGCCGACTCGCCGACGGAGCGCTCGATGCGATCAACAAGGAGATCCTCATGCAATTATACGAGCAAGGGATCGCGGTGCCCTCGTACAGCACGCTGCACGGTCGCTACTGCCTGCGCATCGCGATCGCGAACCATCGCAGCACGCTGCAAGACTTCGATCTGCTCGCCCGCGAGGTGCACCGGATCGGCAATGCGCTGATCAGTAGTTCCGAAACAGGATGATGTGCTGACAGAAGGTGATTCGGACAGACATCGTTGTGGCTATGGGTCGGCGACAGCAAAGGCTGATCGATGCCTGTCCTGGTTCGCCATGGTTCGCCAGCTTGCGAAATCGCGCTGCTGACGCTGGCGCGACTTCCATGCGAGCGGCTCAGCACTCCGCTGTACAGGAACAACGCTAAATCGATCATGAAGCCACTCGGAACCGGGGAATGAAAAGGCGGAGAAACGTCTGCCAATGAGCTCACCAAGAGCTTCCGCGCCGAGCCACATGTCAGACGTTCTCACTCTCCTCTAAACCAGCACGCAATCAATTCCCCTCGAATCCGTTCACGAAAACGATGTCGCCGCCGCTGGTCGTTACCGTGACGCAAGCCGAGAACTCCGAACTATCGCCGTTCGATGCAGTGGCGATTGCGGTAATCCTGTCGCCTGTCGCGACGTCACTTGGGTTGACCGACACCGAGAACGCGCGCGTGCAGTTATTGGCGGTGCATGAGCCGCTGTTGGCGATGGTCGAATCGATGGCGTCCAGAAAGGCCGCGCCCTCGCCGAAGCCACTGGCATCACAGCTGCGGGAACGGTAAAACTCGATACGGTAGGGCGTCGC
>JBBSDI010000353.1:0-3534 GCA_038249585.1 Lysobacterales bacterium
CCTGTCGGATGAGTTCCGCAGCGCCTACGGCGCGCTGGTGAATGCGCAGATGCGCGTGCGCCAGCACGTGCAGCAGGAGATCGAACGCAATACCGGCGGCGTCGGCATGCCGACCCGCACCGAACTGGATGCCGTGCATCACAAACTGGCCGAGCTCAAGCGCCGGGTCGCCGAGTTGGAACACGAAAAGGCGCTGGCAGCGGTGGTGCCGGTCGAGGTACCTGTTGAAGAGCCAACCGAAGTGGCGCCGCGGCCGGCCGGGCTTTCGCGCAAGGCGCAGCCCAAGTCCCGCAAGCGTGCCACCGAGGTCAAAGCCTCACCACCTTCAGCGACGCCGCGTCCCAAACGCACGACGCGTCCGAAACTGCGCATCGTCGCCGGCACCGACGCGCGCATCACGTCCCGCAAAGGCAAGAAGTCGAAACCTGCAAAACCGGTGGCTCCGAAAAAAGCCGTCGCCACCAGGCCTGCCAAAGCGCGCAAGCAGGAGGCTGCGGACTCCACCATCGCGCGCGGCAGCGACGCGGTGGCTGGCGGCAAGTTCGCCGATCGCCTGGCCGCCC
The DNA here is from genome assembly GCA_038249585.1 of Lysobacterales bacterium. Classification (GTDB taxonomy): domain Bacteria; phylum Pseudomonadota; class Gammaproteobacteria; order Xanthomonadales; family Ahniellaceae; genus UBA4656. Next base: position 564 of record JBBSDI010000353.1, read on the forward strand.
TGCGCAAGGCCTCGCGCAAAAAACGCAAGGGAGTGCGCTGATCCATGGGCCCGATCAATTTCACCCCAGCGGATGCCCTGCGCGAGATCGGCAGGATGGGCGAGAAGCTTGCGCGTGGCGCGAGCGTGCTGCGCGAGGTCGAGGATGTCACCTACGGAGCGACCGAACGCGAAGCGGTCTGGCGCGACGGCAAGACGATCCTGTTTCGATTCAAGGGCGAGCGTGCGCCCACCGCCAAGGTGCCGCTGCTGATCGTCTACGCGCTGGTCAACCGGCCCTACATGGTCGACCTGCAAGGCGATCGTTCCATCGTGCGGGGGCTGCTCGCGCGCGGCGAGGACATCTACATCATCGACTGGGGTTACCCGGATGCCTCCGATCGATTCACCACCCTCGACGACTACATCAATGGCACCATCCGTCGCTGCGTGGAGGTGGTGGCCAAACGCCATCGACTGAGCGCGATCAACCTGCTCGGCATCTGCCAGGGCGGTGCGTTCTCGCTGTGCTACACCGCGCTGCATCCGAAGACCGTGCAGAATCTTGTCACCATGGTCACGCCGGTGGACTTCCACACCGCCGGCAACATGCTTTCGCACTGGACGCAGGGCATGGATGTCGATCTCATGGTCGACACGCTCGGCAACGTGCCGGGCGATCTGATGAACTTTTGCTACCTCACCCTCAAGCCATTCCGCCTGAACTTCCAGAAATACCTCGGCCTGATCGACATCCTCGACGACAAGACCGAGGTCGAGAATTTCCTGCGCATGGAGAAGTGGATCTTCGACTCGCCCGACCAGGCCGGCGAAGCCTTCCGCCAGTTCATCAAGGACTTCTACCAGGCCAACAAGCTGATCAAGGGCGGACTGGAAATCGGCGGCCGTGCGGTGGATCTGAAGGCGATCACGCATCCGGTGCTGAACATCTTCGCCGAGCAGGACCACCTCGTGCCACCGGCATCGTCGCGCGCGATGCGCGCGGTGATCGGCAGCAAGGACTACAGCGAACTGGCCTTCAAGGGCGGACACATCGGCATCTACGTGTCCGGCCGCTCGCAGCGCGAGGTGCCGCCGGCGATCCACGACTGGTTGCATGCGCGGGGCGGTTGATCGGTGCGCTGACGCGGCTTAGTCCTGCGGCGTCGTGTCACGGCGCCGGAACGGACCCTCGCGGCTGGTTGGAAGCCGGATATCCATCGGACTACGCACAGCGTGTCCGCCGCGAGTGAGCACATGGGTATAGATCTGGGTCGTGCTGACGTCGGAGTGGCCGAGCAACTCCTGCACTGTGCGAATGTCGTAACCTGCTTCGAGCAGGTGGGTTGCAAAAGAATGGCGAAAGGTGTGGCACGAGGCGGGTTTGCGAATACGCGAGCGCTGCAAAGCACGATGCACCGCACGTTGCAGCAGTTGCTCGTCGATGTGGTGGCGCCTTTCCATTCCGCCGCGCGGGTCGAGCGACCGGCGCGCTGCAGGAAACACGTGCTGCCATCCGCTGTCCTGCGCAGCGCTCGGGTACTTGCCGGCCAGCGCGTTGGGTAACCAGACCTGCCCGAACCCCGCGGCCAGATCGGCCGCGTGCAGGCGCAGCGACTCGTCGATCTGCAAGCGCAGTGGTTCGACCAGCAGCTCTGGCAGCATCGTGATCCGGTCCTTGGCACCCTTGCCATCGCGGATCACGAGCAGGCCGCGTTCGAAATCCACGTCCTTTACCCGCAGTCGAACGCACTCCATCAGGCGCATCCCGGTGCCGTACAGCAGGCTCGCCATCAGCCAGCTGCGGCCGATCATCGTGTCCAGCACCTGCAGCACTTCCTGCTGCGTTAACACCACTGGCAGCTTGCGCGGTCGTTTGGCACGCTGGATGTTCTCCATCCATTCAAGCTTGACGCCCAGCACTTCGCGATAAAGGAAGAGCAGGGCGCTCAAAGCCTGATTCTGGGTCGCAGGCGCCACGTTGTCGCGGCTGGCCAGAAGGGTAAGGAATGTCTCGACCTCCACCACACCAAGCTCACGCGGATGCCGCCGGTCGTTGGCGCGGACAAACCGCCGGATCCAGCCGACATAAGCCTCCTCGGTCCGAATGCTCATGCCCAGCCGCCGAATCCGATCCCGCACCACCTGCAGCAGCCCCGGCGGCCGTGCTGGCTGAGGTGCCTGGGTCGACAACCCCACCGCTGCGCCGTCGTTTCCGCGCCGACGCGATCTGTCTTCCATGACGTACTCCGTAAGGCGCATCCCGCGCCAAGCTGAACGAACTGCCAGGAGCCAGATTAGGCGTCAGTTTTGTGAAGGGCTATAGGAATAACCCGATGATCCGTGTAAGAAAACAGCTTGACCAACACCGCCCCCCTATTCAATATGCTCCACATTCGGGACCCCATTTCGGGGTCGAGTAGTCGTTAGACACCACAAGACGCCCCTTTCGCCAAGTCGGACGCTTCGGCCCCGATCGTTGAATTCAGGAACCGGCCTGCATGGTCCTCAACAGCCTACGAATCCAAGACCCGCTTCAAGACGAGGGCCGCGCTACCGCGCGGCAATGCCCAGTCGATCTCGTGGTCTTCAACCAAAGGCCGAGACCGTTCTTGTTGCACCTGGTCGCGGCCAACTGCGGGTCGGCCAACCCTTTCCGGTTTGGCCGCCAACCGTTCAGCGCCGTCAGAACTCGCCTCAAGAACAAGGTGGGGGCAACAGCCAGGCCACTTTCACTTTCAGCGGCCGCAGCCAGTTCAGTGCGGGCACTTCACGCAGGTCTTGGCACAACAACAGGTGGTGTCTAACATGGCGGTCAACCGGACCGCCAACGGCATGGGGCCCTGGCCGCGAGGCGCTGTATGCACATCTTCCGCCTCGCGGCCAGGGCGTCATGCCTTCGCGGGCCGGTTACCGGTTAGCTCTACGTTAGACACCACAAGGCGCCCCTTTCGCCAAGTCGGACGCTTCGGCCCCGATCGTTGAATTCAGGA
>JBBSDI010000354.1:0-3531 GCA_038249585.1 Lysobacterales bacterium
GCGGTCAATCCTGCGGCAACGGCGCTGGCGCCGCTGTTCAACTCGGGTCGACTGGCGTTCGTGGCCAATGTGGGTCCGTTGGTTCAGCCGCTCAAGCGCGGCAACTTCAACAACTTTCCGCGTCCGCCGCAACTTTACTCGCACAACGACCAGACCAGTTTGTGGCAGATCGGCGGCGGTGCGTCCTCGAGCAATCCCAACGGATGGGGCGGCAACCTGGCGGGTGATCTGCTCGGTGCCTCACCAGTGTCCGGCCTCTCCCCATGCGTTTCGGTCGCAGGGCAGACGCGCTTTCTGGTCGGTGAATACCCCGGTGGGCAGACGGTCTTCCCGTATCGCATCTCCAACAGCAGCACCAACCCGGCCACCTCGCTGAACAATTACAGCGCCGGCAATCCGGCCGGCACCAAGCGCCGTGAGGTGCTCGACGCGATGGTTGCCTCGACCTACCCGCAAGCTTTCACCTCGGAGTATGGCGACATCCTGGAGCGTTCGCTGGGTCTGTCGACCACCGTAAACACCGCGATCGCCGGACTGGGCACCAACCCCGCCTTCGCGGCCTTTGTAACGGCGGTGAATGCCATTCCGAACAGTGGCCTCGGGCAGCAGCTGCGTCAGGTGGCACGCATGATCGCAGTTAGCCGCTTTGGCCAGGGGTTGATTCAGGCAAACCGCCAAGTGTATTTCGTGCGCACCGGGGGCTACGACACCCATGACGGCCAGATTCCGGCCGTGCCGCCGCGCCCGGTGCCCGCCAACTATGTCTACCAGGGCCATCAGGGTCTGCTGCAGCAGGTCGCACAGGGGATGAATGGTTTCTACAACGCCATCAACGCCCTGAACGCGGTTGGGGGCTACTCCGGCGTAGTGAACGAAGTGCTTACTTTCACCATGAGCGAGTTCTCGCGCACGATCAACTCCAACGGCAACGGCACCGACCACGCCTGGGGCGCGGTGAACATGGTCATGGGTGCATCGGCGGGCGCTGGCGGGCCGCTCAATGGCGGTCAGGTCTATGGTCGCTATCCGCTGCAGCTGCTCAACCGACGATTCACCAACGACGTGCCCGACCTCCGCGGCGAGTGCTTCAATCGCGGTGAGTTCATTCCGTCCACGGCGGTGGATCAGTTCGCGGCGAGCCTGTCGCGCTGGATGGGTGTGAGCAACGTAGACCTGCCGGCGCTCTTCCCCAACATCGACGCGGTGACCTCTGCGGGGCATCCGAATGCGGCGGTGATGGCATACAACAATCGCGTGATTCCTAACATGATCGCCGGGATCAGCTAAGCCCTGCGCGCACCAGCTACACCAAAACTGCGGCGCCTTCGGGCGCCGCAGTCGTTTCTGCCAGTGGGAACAGAATATCTAGCGCGTCGGACCATTGCCGCTCGCGGCAGGATGTCGTGGCTCCGGCATCAGCGCGCTCATTTGGGGGAAAGCAGACGTCGTCACCCAACAGCCGGCACGTCACTGCACAACCCCGGCGAATCGCGCCGGAGCGCACGCGCGCGATATCCGAGTGCGTGCGAGCGCTGTCCTCCCGCTGCAGTCAGGGCGCAGGCGCTGGCCGAACGATCGTCTCGAAGTTGCCGATAAACGTGCGGTCACCGCCCGGCGAACCCGGCATCAGTGCCCCGGCCGCGATCCAGTCGTGCACCAGCGCCTGCAACTGTGTGCTGGCACCGCCACCCGGTGGCATCACGCCCCCGAACGGAGGATTGGCGCAGTTGAGCTTATCGAAAAACGCGCTTGCCGTCGGCACGCCGGGGCGCACACGCAGGATGGTCGCGCTTCCGCTCGACGCAGCCCCCGTCTCATTGGCGCCGATCAGATTGATCCGCGCATTGCTGAAGTTGATGTTGAAGCCTGCGGTGGATCCCGCGATATGGCAGCTATTGCACTGGTTGGCCACAAGCGGCCGGATATCGCCCTCGAAGCTTACGTCGTAACGCACCGGGTCGGTGGTTTCCGACAGTACGGTGCAGTTGGTCCCGCCGCCTGGCAGGTCGAATACCCAAGGCGCCTTGGCGTCCTGCCACGCGGATGCGGTTGCACTGCAACCGAGTGCGGCGATGGCGAGCAAGCTGAGTCTGGAACGACGCATGGGCAACTCCATTCGGTAGGGTTATTTGCGTGGCGCTGGCGCTGGCGGCGGCGCGGCCAGAATGCGCTGGTAGCGAAGCGATTCGAGGTTGTCGCGAAACAGCACGTCGCTATACGGATTGCCGTCTTCATCGAATCCGCGTGCTCCCTGCGCGATCCAGTCGTACACGCGTGCGCGCAGCGGCCGCGCCATGCGCTGCGAGTTCATGTCCACCACCGGCGGCATCAGCGGGTAGGTGTTCGGCGGCGTGCAACTGAGCATCGTGTAGAGCAGGCTGTTTTCAGGCTGCGATGGCTCAACCAGCAGGATGTTGGGGTTGCGAATGCTGAGCGCAAAGATCAACTCGTAGCCAGCGTTCGCCGGCTGATCCAGCCGCAGCCCACCCATGGCGGTGACGTTGTGGCAACCAACGCAACCGCCCGCCAGCCAAATGTCGTGGACATCGAGGATCGAACCCGGCAGCCCGCTACCCGGCGCTTCGTAGATCATTCCGTAGGTGATTGGTTCCGCCGACAGGTCTTCACAGTCGGATCCGACATCGGTCAGGAACGCGCCCTTTGGTCCATCGGAAGCACCCCACGCCGGCCAAGCAAAAACCACTGCCGGCTGCAGCAGCAGAAGAACCGCAAGAACTCGAGCGACTTTGGTCATCAGCGAGAATGTAGCGCAGAGCGGGCACTTTAGCGCCCCGAACATCGCCCCGCTGTGACCGAATGCCGGATTGCAGGGAACGTGGCGACGCCAACCCGTCGCCGGGCAACCGGGAGGGCTACTGTAACCGCACGGAGCGTGGGTCTTCGACCGACCGAATCCGGGACGACCGAATCCGGGACACCCAACATTTGCGTAACCCCAGATTCGCGATCGCATCGATGTGCCCAACGGCGCGCAAACGGAGCGCACCGACTTCCGTTATGCCGGTGGCGGCCGCTACCTTCGAGTCGACTCCGGCAGCTCCGGCACGACCGCGACACGTTACCTGGGCTCGGTGGAGTAGCGAATCCGGGACACCCAACGAATCCGGGACACCCGCGAATCCGCGCGAATCCGGGACACCCGCCGCGAATCCGGGACACCCAACATTTGCGCCGAATCCGGGACACCCAACGAATCCGAACGGATCCGGGACGAACGGATCCGGGACGGATCCGCCCGAATCCGGGACACCCAACATTTGCGTGACCCCAGATTCGCGATCGCATCGATGTGCCCAACGGCGCGCAAACGGAGCGCACCGACTTCCGTTATGCCGGTGGCGGTCGCTACCTTCGAGTCGACTCCGGCAGCTCCGGCACGACCACGACACGTTACCTGGGCTCGGTGGAGTGGATCACACGCGCCGGCGGTACGGTGGAGCGCAAGCGTTACATCGGCGGATTCCTGATCCTCACCGAAACCGGCCCGCAGGCTACGCCCGCACGCCAATA
>JBBSDI010000355.1:0-3530 GCA_038249585.1 Lysobacterales bacterium
AACGGCGGCGTAGTGATGATCACCTTCGTGGCGGGTTTCGTTTCGGTCGAAGTCGCGCGCATCACGCAGCCGGCGTTCGGTCGCTTCCAGCTGCTGGCGCAGAAGGCGAAAACCCCGGCAGACCGCCAGCGCATCTACAAGGAAGTATTCGACAAGCTCGAACTGCCGCCGGTGACCATCGCCCAAGTCGCCGATCACATCGACCACGTGCGCAAGGTGGCCGGCGTCGACCACGTCGGCATCGGCGGCGACTTCGACGGCAACGCGCTGTGGCCGGTGGATCTTACGGATGTGTCGATGTATCCGAATCTGTTCGCCGAATTGATTCGCCGCGGATGGAGCGATGAAGACCTGGTCAAACTGGCCGGTGGCAACGTGCTGCGCGCACTGCGCACGGCCGAAGCGGTAGCCGGACGACTGCAGGCTCAGCGACCGGCATCGACGGCGCGGATCGATCGGCCGGCGATGCCCTGACGGCGACTGCGGAAGTTCCGATCGCCGCAGTCGCTGCCATGGCAGCTCCCACACCGAGGAAGGGATGCTTTGGGGGCTTGTGAGCTGGTGGCGAAGATTGCGAATGGCGAACAACAAACCCAGCGTCGCCAACTAGCCCCGCTGCGCCAACTCCTGGATTGCAGCCGCGATCCCTGTTGCACCTGCCACCTCGATCACCCGCTCGTGCGCGGGCTCCAGTTCGTGCTCGTTGTCCAGCGCCCAGGTCACCGCGTAAGGCACATGCACGCCGAAGCCGCCGAGCCGCACCACCGGCCCGATATCCGAGCGCAGCGAGTTGCCGACCATGGCAAAGCGGTCTGCCGGCACGGCGAACTCGGCGAGAAGCCGCGTATAGGTCGGCTGGTCTTTCTCCGACACGATCTCGATGCGGCGGAACAGCTCGGCAAGGCCCGATTGCCGCACCTTGGCCTCCTGGTGGAACAGATCGCCCTTGGTGATCAGCACCACGGCGAACTCGCTCGCGACCGCCTCGACGGCCGCACGCACATCGGGCAGCAGCTGAACCGGATGGCGCAGGATCGACTTGCCGATCTCCAGCAGGCGATGGACATCGGCCGCGGTGATGCGCTCGCCGGTGATCTCGACCGCAGTCTCGATCATCGACAGGGTCATGCCCTTGGCGCCATAGCCGAACAGCTGGATGTTGCGCCGCTCGGTGGCCAGCATGCGATCGTGCAGGCGCGCGTCTGCGAGGTCCACATACGCGCCGACGATGCGCTCGAACTCTGCGTGTGCCGACTGAAAATGGATCTCGCTGTGCCACAGCGTATCGTCCGCATCGAAACCGACCAGCTCGATCATCGTCAACCCCATCACGCGCTTGCCAAGCGCGATAGGATACCGCCCTTGCCGAGCATTGGAGTGCGCCTTGACCCTGCTGATCATCGGCCTGCTGATCTTCTTCGGCGCCCACTCGCTGTCGATCGTCGCGCTGCCGCTGCGCGACCGGATGCGTGCGCGCCTCGGCGAGGGTCCGTGGAAGGCCATCTATGCAGTGATTTCCTTGCTCGGCTTGATCCTGATCGTCAACGGCTATGTCGATGCGCGCGCCGCACCACAGTTGCTGTACGCGACACCCGGCTGGACCCGCCATCTGATGGCCGTCCTGATGCTGCCGGTGTTTCCGCTGCTGTTTGCATCCTCGTTGCCCGGCCGCATCCGCAGCGCGGTCGGACACCCGATGCTGTGCGCCACCGTGCTGTGGTCGGCCGCCCATCTGCTCGGCAACACCACGCTGGCCGATACGCTGCTGTTCGGCAGTTTCCTGCTGTGGGCCCTGCTCGACTGGTGGTCGCTCACGCGGCGCTCGCCGCGCGCACTGCGGATGGCCCCGCCATCGCGCTGGAACGACTTGATCGCCGTGGTCGGCGGCCTCGGCGTGTACCTGCTGGTCGTGTTCTGGGCGCATCTGGCGCTGATCGGCGTCGCCCCGTTCACCGGCTGAGCCGCGCCGCAGTCCGATGCCCTACACCCCGATCGTCGCCACCCTCGGCTACGTGCTGTCGCCCGATCGCTGCAGCGTGCTGCTGGTGCATCGCAACGCGCGCGCGCACGACCAGCATCTGGGTAAGTACAACGGCCTGGGCGGCAAGCTCGAGCGCGACGAGGACGCCGCCGCAGGCATGCGTCGCGAGATCCACGAAGAGGCCGGCATCGAATGCCTCCAGATGCAGCTGCGCGGCACCATCAGCTGGCCGGGTTTCGGCAAGCATGGCGAGGATTGGCTGGGTTTCATCTTTCTGATCGACGCGTTTGCGGGCACGCCGCCTGCGCGCAATGCAGAGGGCGATCTGGAGTGGATCGCGATCGATCGCATCGGCGAGCTGCCGCTGTGGGACGGCGACCGCCACTTCCTGCCGCTGGTGTTCGACGCCGACCCGCGGCCCTTCCACGGGGTGATGCCGTATCAGGACGGTCGCATGCTGTCGTGGCAGTTCAGCCGCTGAGCCGCACCGCGCTGCCCGCGATTACGCCGCGATAGCGCCGCAGGCGTCCCGCTTTCGCCCGCAGGCGGGCCGCACCTGCCGCCACGCTGGTCTTGCCAACCTGGGAGACCACCGATGCGCCGGACCATTGCCTTGCTGATCGTGTTTGTGTTGCTCGCACCGCTGGCGCGCGCGCAGACGCCTGCCGCGCCGTATCGCGAGGTCGAAGTGTGCTTCGTGCTCGATACCACCGGCTCGATGGGCGATTTGTTGCAGGCGGCCAAGGACAAGATCTGGTTCATCGCCAACGAGATCGTCGCCGCCCCGTCGAAACCCAAGGTGCGCTTCTGCCTGCTCGCATTCCGCGACCGCGAAGACGCCTACGTGACGCGTCGCTTCGACCTGAGCGAGGACATGGACGGCATCTACAGGCAGCTGCTCGCCTTCAGCGCCGACGGCGGCGGCGACACGCCGGAGGCGGTCAACCAGGCCTTGCTGGAAGCGGTCGAAAAGCCCGGCTGGTCGACGCGCGCCGATGTGCTGCGATTGATCTTTCTGGTTGGCGATGCACCGCCCAAACACTATGCCGACGAGCCGCAGTACGCGCAGATCGCCGCCCAGGCCAAGGCGCTGGGGATCCTGATCAACCCCGTGCAGTGCGGCAGCGACGAGGAAACCGGGCAGGCGTGGCAGGCCATCGCGCGCTTGGGCGGCGGGCAGACCGCGCAGATCCGCGACATGGGCGCGGTGCGCCGCGTGCGCACGCCGGTCGACCAGGACCTTGCCGCACTCAACAAGCGCCTCGGCGCGACGCTGGTGCCCTATGGCAGTGCCGCGGCCGCTGCCAGCAGCATCGATGCGCAGGCACTGGCCGAGCGCATGGACGATGCCAGCGTATCCGACCGCTTGGCCTTCAAGGTGACCAGCGGCACCGTGGCCGCCAGCGACGACCTGCTCGAGCGCATCGCCAGTGGCAGCATGCAGCCGGGCGAAATCGATCGCGGCAAACTGCCGGAGCGCTTCCGCAGCATGACCGAGGCACAACTGCTCACGCAGCTGCACACCCTGCGCGATGAACGCGCCGAGCTG
>JBBSDI010000356.1:0-3508 GCA_038249585.1 Lysobacterales bacterium
ACGCTGCCTGCCGATGCGCTTCCAGTGGGCAGCGGCAACTGGCTGCTGGTCGACATTGCCGGCGCGCAACGGGCGAGCGGGCTCAGCGGCTTCAACCGGATCGACTTCGTTGCCGACGCGGACACCGCGCGGCAGATTGCTGCGCGCCTGCCGCTGGGTCTGCGGGTGGTCGCCACCGCCGAGCAGGACAGCGAGCTTTCCGCGATGAGCGGCGCGTTCGAGGTCAACCTGAAGGCGCTGAGCCTGCTTGCCCTGCTGGTCGGCGTGTTCGTGGTGTTCCAGACGCTCAGCTTTCTCGCCTTGCAGCGACGCGGACTGCTCGGCTTGCTGCGCGCACTGGGGGTGCAGCGCAGCGAGGTCGCGCGCCTGCTGCTGGGCGAGGCCGCAGTGGTCGGACTGCTCGCCGGCGCGCTGGGCATCGCGCTCGGCATCGGCCTTGGCAGTGTGCTGCTGCAGGGACTCGCGCGCAGCTACAGCGAGCTGTTCTATCGCGTGGAGGTCAGCGCATTGGCGCTGTCGGGCCTCACCTTTCTGAAGGCGGGCGCATTGGCGCTTGGCGGTGCATTGCTCGCGGTGCTGCTACCGCTGCGCGATGCGCTGGGCGTGCCGGTGCTCGACGCACTCGGGCGGCCGAGTGCTGCATTGCGCGAGCCCGATGCGCGCGTACAGGCGCTGTTCTGGCCCTCCATGTTGCTGTTCGGCTCCGGGCTCGCGTTGATCCGTTTTGCACCCGACGGTTTGTTCTGGGGCTTCGCCGGTTTGTTTGCCTGCCTGATCGCCGGTCTGGGTCTTATTCCATGGGCAACGCGTCATCTGCTGCGCGCACTGGAACACGTTCTGCGCGACGCACCCGTGCTCGCGCAGTGGCTGGTCGCCGGGACTCGGCGCACGCTCGGGCGCACCGGTATTGCGCTGGCCGCGCTGAGTCTGTCGATCGCCACCGTGATCGGCATGAGCAGCATGATCCACAGCTTCCGCGTCGCGCTGAATGGATGGATCGAACGCAGCCTGCAGGCCGAGGTGTATCTGTCGGCCGGCGGGCGTGCTGCGTTGCCCGCGGAACTGGTCGAACGCGTGGCGGCCCTCGACGGCGTGCTCGGCGTCGGCCTCACGCGCCGCAGCCAGCGGCTCGCGCCCTCGGGTCCGCTCGAAGTAGTCGGCCTGCAGCTGCCCGAACGCGGCCGCGCCGGCTTCGAGATCCTCGCCGGTGATGCCGACACGCTGTGGACCGCGTTCGAAGCCGGCGCGGCGCTGGCCAGCGAACCGCTCGCAACGCGGCTGAAGCTCGGCGTCGGCGATGTGCTGAGCCTGCCCACCGCGCAGGGCCCGCGCGATTTCAGCATTGCCGCGATCTATCGCGACTACAGCAGCCCGCAGGGCGTGCTCACCCTGGCCTTGCCGCAGTACCAGCGCGCGTTCGGCGATTCCTCGATCGCTGCGCTGGGGCTGTACGCCACACCGGCGGACGCTGCCGCGCTCGCGGCCACATTGCGCGAATGGGCGAAGGACGATCCGAGCCTGCAGGTGGTCACCGCCGCCGAGATTCGCGCGATCAGCCTGGAGGTGTTCGCGCGCACCTTCGCGATCACCGATGTGCTGCGCATGCTGGCTGGCGTGATTGCGGTGGTGGCGGTGCTCGGTGCGCTGTCGGCACTGGCGATCGAACGCCAGCGTGAATTTGCGCTGCTGCGCGCCATCGGGCTCACGCCCGCACAGCTGCAAGGTCTGCAGCTGCTGCAGGGCGGCGCACTCGGCCTGCTCGCCGGCATCTGCGCGTTGCCGCTGGGGCTGGGTCTGGCGGTGCTGCTGATCGAGGTCATCAATCGGCGCAGCTTCGGCTGGAGCATGCAGCTGGACCTGCCGTGGGTGCAGATACTCACCGCGCTCGGCGTGTCGACGCTGGCGGCAGTGTTGGCCGCGTGGTGGCCGGCGCGCCGCGCGTCGGGCATGGCGCTGGTGCAGCAATTGCGCGGGAGCGGGCCATGAGGCCCGGCGGTCTCGTTGCGCTGCTGACGCTCGCGCTCAGCGCCTGCGCGCCACCCACCGAAGTCGCCGCGCCCGCGCCCGCGCCACTGGCGCGTACTCTCGCACTGGGTCCCGACAGCGCGGGCTTCGATCAGGTCGTGCGGCGCGAGCTGGTATTCCCCGCCGATCACGGCGCGCATCCGCGCTTCCGCATCGAGTGGTGGTACCTGACCGCGCGCTTGCAGGATGCCAGCGGCCGCCGCTTCGGCGCCCAGTTCGCGCTGTTCCGCTTCGCACTGCGACCGGAAAGCGATGCCACCCGCGACGACTGGCAGGGCGCGCAGGTGTACATGGTGCACGCAGCGCTCAGCGATCTCGATGGCGGCGACTTCCACCACGTAGAACGTTTCGCGCGCGGCGCGGCCGGATTGGCTGGCATCGAGATGAATCCATACCGCGGCTGGCTCGGCGACTGCAGCGCGCAATCCGCGCGACGCGACGACCTGTTTCCGCTCACGCTCGACTGCGGCGGCGATGATTTCCGCTATCGCCTGCAACTGACCGCTGCCGGCCCGCGCGTATTGCATGGAGAGGCCGGCTACAGCAGCAAGTCCGATCTGCCCGGTGCGGCCAGCTACTACTACGCTTACCCGTTCATCACCGCGCGCGGCGAGATCGCGCTGGGCGGGCAGACCCATGCGGTCAGCGGGACTGCATGGTACGACCACGAGTGGACCTCCAGTCTGCTCGGCCCCAACCAGGTCGGCTGGGATTGGTTTGCGCTACGCCTGTCCGACGGCAGCGCGCTGATGCTGTTCCACATCCGCGACGCATCCGGCGCGGTGGTGTCCAGCCGCGGCAGCCTGATCGAAGCCAGCGGTGCGGTGCGCACCTTCGCCGATGGCACGATCAGCGCCGAGCCGACTCGCACATGGACCAGCCCGACCACCGGCGTGCGCTATCCGCTCGGCTGGCGCCTGCGCTCGGCCGCGCTCGATCTCCAACTGGATCTCGACGCCGTGCTCGATCAACAGGAGCTCGACACGACCGTGCGCTACTGGGAAGGTGCGATCGACGCGCGCGGTCGGCGCGGCGACCAAGCGGTCACCGCCGAGGGCTATCTGGAGCTGACCGGGTATGGCGAGTAGGCGCTGGTGGGTATCAGCCGTGCGATCCGATTGCGGCGCTAGCCAAGTCTCGAAAAGGCCGGCGGGTGTTCTCCGAAGGCAAGCTGTGGACGGCAGCACGCTGACAGCGTTCCGCGAGTCAGCCCAGGTCAGGCAAGCCTGAACTTAGCCCACAGGGCAGGGCCGCGCAGTCAAACGTAATCCGCTTTCGCCACGGTCGCCGACTCTATTGCGGCGCCACGTGCAAGGAGGTTCAATGCGAGGGCCATGCAAGACATCTCACCCAACGATCTGAAAACCATCCTGCACTCGAAGCGGGCTAATCTTTACTATCTGGAACACTGTCGCGTCCTGGTCAAGGGCGGGCGCGTCGAGTACGTCACCGATCAAGGCAAGCAATCGCTGTACTGGAACAT
>JBBSDI010000357.1:0-3470 GCA_038249585.1 Lysobacterales bacterium
CCGCCGGATGTCCAGATAGCGATACTTCAGGCGGTGCTCTTCGCCGGGCGTCTCATGCAGCATGAACGGCAGCGCAGCGGCGGCGTTGAGGATCTCGACCAACTCCGCGACCACTTCGACCGCACCGGTCTTGAGGCGGTCGTTGACCTGCGCACTCGGCCTCGCGCGCACCCGGCCGGTGATGCGCAGGCAGTACTCGTAGCGCACCTTGTCGGCCTGCGCGAAGGCGTCGGCATTGTCCGGTTCGGCGACTACCTGCACGATGCCTTCGTGATCGCGCAAGTCGATGAACACCACGCCGCCATGGTCGCGACGGGTATCGGCCCAGCCGCACAGGGTGACGGTCTGGCCGATCAGGCCCTGCTCGACCAGGCCGCAGAAATGGGTACGCATGCTGTTTCACTGCCGTTGGAGGCCCCGCGCCGAGGGCGCGCGGCGGGATGGACCGGCAATGCTAGATGGGCGATTGCTGCGGTGCAAACAACGGCGGCGTTGCAAGGCTCGACTGCGTGTGTTGCGCATGGTCCCGTACGCACAGCCGATTGCACTGTCGCTGCGATGTCTGCTGCAGCGATAGCCCCTCGCCCCTTGTGGGCGAGGGGCTGGAGAGAAGCGGAAACGGCCGCACGCGAGCGCCCTCTCATCCGCCCTTCGGGCACCCCCGCCCGCAAGTGGAGAAGGAAGACCCAGCCCCGCAATGGGCAAACCGCAAACGGCTGCTCATGCGTCGACGGCTACGCGTTAATCTGTTGGTAATCGAGCAGCCCTCGCTTGATCTCGGCAACAGCAGATGCTTCTTCGTCACGCGACACTCCCCGAGCGACGGCGGCAACTAGTCCCGCGGACGATACCGACACCTGATTACCCGGCCCATAGGAAAACTCGAGATTCGCCGGCGCTGTCGAAAGGACCCGTTCACCCGCCGCACGTGCGGCCTGAAGGTCAGGGAAGCCATCGCTGAACAGATGGACTTTGACCGAAGCGAATCCGTCGATCCTGAATCCCCAGCTTCCATCGAGATTTCGCATTGGCGCGAGCCGTAATCCGCTCGCGACAACCTTCCTCCGCTGCTTTTCCTGAGCGTCAGATACGTGCGTGAGCGCCCGCAATCCCGTCGCATGGCGCAACTCGCGCAGGAACGGCACGGACTGTGCGCGCGCGCGAACCGCACCAGCCGCCAGAATCTCCTCGATCTTGGCCGGATCCTTCATCAGCGCGTGGTAGCGCTCGCGCGGCGCGGCGAGTTCTGCATCGATACGCGCGGCCAGTGCTTCCTTGGCCTCGCCCCAGGCGATGCCGTCGGCGTAAGCGCGGCGCATGGACGCAGTTTCCTCCGCGCTGGCGAACGCCTGATAGATCGTGAACAGGTGCGAGTCGTCCGCGTTCTTCGGCTCGCCCGGTGTCAGCGAGTTGGTGACGATGCCGAGGATCTGCTTGCGCAACGCCCTCGGCTCATCCCACAGCGGGATCACATTGTTGTAGCTCTTCGACATCTTGCGCCCGTCGAGGCCGGGCAGCACGGCGGTGGATTGATCGATCTGGGCCTCGGGCAGCGTGAAGTACTCGCACCCATACAGATGATTGAAGCGCGCCGCGAGGTCGCGCGCGATCTCGATATGCTGCACCTGGTCGCGGCCCACCGGCACCACGTGGGCGTTGAACATCAGGATGTCGGCGGCCATCAGCACCGGGTACATGTACAGGCCCGCGGTGACCCCGGCATCGGGGTCTTCGCCGGCAGCGACGTTCGCATCCACCGCGGCCTTGTAGGCGTGCGCGCGGTTGAGCAGGCCCTTGGCCGTCACGCAGGTCAGCAGCCAGGTCAGTTCGGGAATCTCGGGGATGTCGCTCTGGCGGTAGAACAGCACCTTGTCAGGATCCAGTCCCAGCGCCAGCCAGGTGGCCGCGATCTCCAGCGTGGATTGCTGCACGCGCAGCGGATCGGTGCTGCCGACCAGCGCGTGCCAGTCGGCAAGAAAGTAGAACGACTCGACCCCGGGCTGGCGCGAGGCCGCGATCGCGGGCCGGATCGCGCCGACGTAGTTGCCGATGTGCGGGGTGCCGGTGGGTTTGATGCCGGTGAGGACTCGGCGAATGCTGTTCACGGTCGATCAATACCCGCTGAAGAGGAAGTCGAGCGCATCGCGGATGCGGTCACGCTGGGATTCGAGATTGGTCACATGCTTGCGCAACAGCGTTTGCGGGATCGGGCCCAACTCGGGCGTGAACATCACCAGCGTTTCGCCGTCGACTTCGAGCAACGGTGTGAGTCGATCCGCTGGCCGATTGGCGACCACCGCGGCCTTGCCCAGCGGCACCACGATCTGGGTGGCCAGATCGGCGAGAATGTCGGACTGTACTGCCAGCAAATAGGGAAACCGCTTTGCAGTGGCCGCATTCGGGTTGCGGAACACGTCGAAGCGCGCCATCAGAAGCTCCGGTATTCCTCGTTCCAGACGCCGTCGCGCTCGATATGCCGGTTGTACGCCGCGATCGCCTCGCGGTTGTCGATCAGCCACTGCTCGCCGCGCCGCTTGCGGATCACCTCGACCAGGTGCGCCTCGAATTCCTGCGACAGATTGACCTTCAACTCGCGTGCCTGCTCCAGCAGATCGGCGCGAATCGTGACGTTGGTGGGCTTCTTCAACTGGTTCGCCGGACGGGCCATTACGCGCTCCGAGTATGCGCAGGAAATACGCACATAGTCTACGCGGGGCGGTTCGTTCGTCGCAAGCCGCGGCTGAACGCTCGGCAACGCGAGCCGGTCGATTCGAATCCGTCAAACCCCGATTCAGGTGCAACAGCGTTGAATCGATCGCACGGCCCAATTGCGAGGCCGAACCGGAGCACACCATGAATCGCCTGCTTGCAGCCCTTGCCCTGAGCACCATCGCCACCGCTAGCCACGCGCAAACCGGCCGACTGGTCGATGTGCGCATCGTCGACACCACCGCCGGCCGCGAACTGCCGGTGTACGGCGACCGCGGCCGCGTGTACGTCCCAGGCGAGCCCGGCAACCGCTACAGCGTGGTGCTGCGAAACCGCACCGGCGAGCGCGTGATGGCGGTGCTGAGCATCGACGGCGTCAACGCAGTCACCGGCCAGACCGCCGCCGCGCAGCAGTCCGGCTACGTCCTGGGCCCCTATGAGCGCGCCGAGATCCAGGGCTGGCGCAAGAGCCTGCGCGAGAGCGCCGACTTCTACTTCACCGAACTGCCCGACAGCTATGCCGCCCGCACCGGGCGGCCGGACGACGTCGGCGTGGTCGGGGTCGCTGTATTCCGCGAACGCTTCGTGCGCCCACTGTCGCCGCCGATCGCACGCGAGCAGTCCGGACCGTATCGCGGCCGCGACGAACGCAAGTCTGAAAATGAGGCCGCACGCTCCGGCGATTCGATGGCTGGCGCTGCGAAGTCGCATGCGCCGTCCGCACCGGCGCAAGAGCTTGGCACCGGCCACGGCGAACGCCG